>JANNRN010000178.1:0-15779 GCA_031401375.1 Phyllobacteriaceae bacterium
GGCGGCTATGTCGCCGGCAAGAAGGCGGTGATCGACGCCATACGCTCCTATGCGCCCGGTTTCATTTTCACCACGGCTCTTCCTCCGGCGATTGCCGCGGCGGCGCGCGCGTCGATACAGCACCTTAAAGTGTCGCAAGTCGAGCGCGACGCCCACCAAAGGCAGGCACAGATCACCAAGGACGCGTTGCGCGCGGCAAGACTGCCGGTGTTGGCGAGCGAGACCCACATCGTTCCGGTGATGATTGGCGATCCGGAGCTGTGCAAGAAGGCCTCGGACCGGCTGCTCGACAAGCACGGCATCTACATCCAGCCGATCAACTATCCGACGGTTCCGCGCGGAACCGAGCGGCTGCGAATAACGCCGTCGCCGTTCCATACGGACGCGTTGATCGAGGCTTTGCGCGATGCGCTGGTCGAGACCTTTACGGCGCTTGCGATTCCGTTGGCCGAGCCGCACACGCGCCAACTGCCGGTCTCGTCGCGGGTCGTTACCCTTACCGTGGAAAAGGGCGGCGGCTGACCTTCAGAGCGATGACGACTTTCCAAGCCATCGTGCGATAAACGGAACCGTCAGCGCGATGAAGAGAAACCGCATGACATGATGGGCCGCGACATAGGTCGGATCGACGCCGAGCGCGAATGATATGACGGTCATTGCTTCAAGTGCGCCGGGAACAAAGGCGAGACTGATCTTCGACAGCCCGATGCCGGTTGACAGGTGCAGCGCGAAGCCGACCGCGGCGGCTGCGATGGTTCCAAGCAGAAACGCAAAGAATGACGCCGGAAAAAGCCGGCGGATTTCTTTGCGGTCAAGTCCGGAAAAACGGCTGCCGATCAACATGCCCAAAACAATCATGCCAATGTTCGCCAGTGCGGGCGGGAGCTTGACGGACACAGCCGAAGTGCCGAAAAGCACGGCGCTCGCCAGCAAAGCGCCAAGCAGCATACCACCCGGGAGTCTGGAAAAATGGCCGATTGCAGCGCCCGCGATGCCGCAGCCAAGCAGGGTGAGATATTGTGAAGCTGCGTCGGGCGGATTGACCACAATGGCGATGGGCGCGCCGCCGCCTTCAAGGACCGCAATCAACGGTACGACCAGGCCGATAATGAGAAACAGTCGGATGGTCTGAAGGACAGTGACGGCGCGGTGATCTGAATCGGTCTGCTCAGCGGCTGCCAAAACGAAGGAAAGCGCGCCCGGCAGGGAAGCGAAAAATGCCGTCTGCTTGTCCCAGCGGCATATTTTGTGGAGATAGAGATAGGTCACCAGAATTGTCATCAACACGGCGGCCAGCAATGCCGCAAAACTCAGCGGCCATAGTCTCACCTGTTCAAGCGCTTGCGGCGTCACCCCGCTTCCGGCCTGAATGCCAAGGGTGAAAAAGGCAAGTGAGCGCAGCGGCGCCGGCAACTTGAAGTGCAGTCCCGCGACAACCGCGAGCGCTGTCGCCAGCGATGAACCGATGAGGAACGGGACTGGAATGCCGGCCGCCCAGGCGATGAGACCACCGGCTGCGGCAGCCAGGCATGCCGCCGTCAAGGTCCGGTCAAACCTCACTTTGACGACAACCAGGCGCGCAGCCGCGTGGCAGCCGTCTCAATGTCGTCCAGCCGCCGGTTGAAGCAGAGGCGGAAGAACGGCGCGCCGCCCGGTCCGAATGCGGTGCCCGGCGCCAACCCGACGCCGGCCTCGTCAGCGATTTCGATGGCGGCGCTGCGCGTATCCTCCACGCCATCGATCGCAAAAAACAGATAGAACGCGCCTGAGGGAACGGACAACCGCACCCGGCCGCTTTCCATGAGACGCGAACACATGATGTCTCTTGCACTTCTGGACCGGCTCACCTGTTCGCTGATGAAAGGGTCGCCGTGATCAAGGGCCGCAACGGCGCCCTTTTGCATGAATTGCGCGACGCCTGATGTCGCGTACTGGATGAGATTTTCAAACACCGGGGCGAGCGAGGCGTGCGACTTGATCCAGCCGACCCGCCAGCCGGTCATTGCCCAGTTCTTTGAGAAACTGTTGGCAAACAGGATACGGTCATCGGGCGCCATGATATCCATGAACGACGGCGCTCTTGCGTGCGCATAGTGAAAATGGGTGTAGATTTCGTCCGCTATGATCCAAAGGCCGTGTTTGCGTGCGAAATCAAGCAGCATTTGCAGTGTTTCAATCTGTGCCGTCCAGCCGGTCGGGTTGGAAGGCGAGTTGATGAACAGCGCCTTCGTGCGGCTGGTCAGAAGTTTGTCGAGCCGATCCGGATCGAGGCTCCAGCCATTGCCAGTGAAGTCGAGTTCCACCGCGACCGGCTTTGCGCCGGCAATGGCGGCAGCGGCGGCGAAGTTCGGCCAGGCGGGTGTGAGGTAAAGTATCTCGTCACCCGGCCCGGTCGTTGCCTGGATTGCGAGCTGGATGGACTGCATCCCCGATCCGGTGACGACGAACTCTTCGGGCTCGAAAGTGCCCTGAAAGTGGCGGCTGTGATAGGCGGCGAGCGCCTGGCGCAATTCCGGGATACCGCGTTGCCAGGTGTAGAAAGTTTCGCCGTTCGCAAGCGCCTTGATCCCCGCCTCGGAAATGAAGTCCGGCGTTGGCAAATCCCCCTCGCCGACCCAAAGCGGGATCAGGCCTTCACGCCCCCGTGCATGGTTTACGACTGCGGATATGCCGCTTTCAGGTGCATCCCGGCTTCGCTCACTGAGATCCTGATACGGTGATTGACGCATTTTTGTTTCCGAACCCTCGCCCTCATGAACCGGGCGATCATGCTAGGGCATTTCCAGGAAAAGTGGGAACCGGTTTTCCGTCCGGAAATGCGCAAAACGAATAGCTAGAGCCAGTCAGCGATTTCGGGAAACGATGAATGGTTCTGGCAAACAAAAAACCCCGGTCCGGCCGGGGTTCTTTGAAAGCTGCTGTCCTGACTATTTCTTTTTCAACAGATCCCGAATCTCGCCCAGAAGAACCTCCTGTGCCGGCGGCGCTGCCGGCGCTGGCGCGGGCTCCGCCTTTTTCATGCGGTTCAAGGCCTTGACCACCATGAACAACACCCAGGCAATGATCAGGAAATTGATCAACAGGGTGAGGAAATTGCCATAGGCAAAGACCGGACCCTGCTCACGCGCTGCGACAAGGCCGGGCGCGACAACCTTGTCGTTCAAACCGACAAACAGGTTCGAAAAGTCTACATCGCCGGTAATGCGGGCAATGATCGGCATCAACAGATCATTGACAACAGAGTTGACCAGTCCACCAAACGCACCACCAATGATCACGCCGATGGCGAGATCAACCATGTTGCCCCTCATGGCAAATTCCTTGAATTCCTTGAGCATTATGTTCTCCTGCTATTGCCCCTGTGACAAAACGGCACAGTTTCCCGTCGCCTCTTAGCAAACTCAATTTGTCATTGCACTGAGGAAATCATGTTTTCCCACGACCGTTTTTTGCCTGTGGAGCAGCGGCACTCAATTGCCCGGGGCTTTGCGGCGTGATTATCCGAAGGTCGGCGTGGACTTTTCAAACATGCTATGATTGCGTCCACTTGAAACAACGAGGTCCTGGCAGTGCACCCTTCGGCAATCATCGGCGCCTCTATTGCCTATGTGCTCCTGCTTTTCGCTGTCGCAAGCTACGGTGACCGCACGTCAGCCGCCGCGTTTCAAAATCGCCCCAAGCCGTACATTTATGCGTTGAGCCTGGCGATCTATTGCACGTCGTGGACCTTCTTCGGGTCCGTCGGACTGGCCGCCGAACAGGGATTCGACTATCTCGGCATCTATATCGGCCCGTTGCTGGTGTTTACTTTCGGCCATGATCTTCTCAAACGGATCGTCAAACTGTCGAAGTCTGAACGGATTACGTCCGTCGCCGATTTTCTCGCCGCCCGTTATGGCAAGAGCTTTGTCGTTGCATCCTTGGCAACGCTTATTGCCTGCGTCGGAGCAGTCCCCTACATCGCCATCCAACTGAAAGCCATCTCGGGCTCATTCGACCTCATGGCTCAGCACAACGGACCAGCGGTCATGGACGGCGATTTCCTGATCACGGACTTCTCCTTCATTATCGCATTGGCCCTTGCGGTATTTGCCGTGTTGTTTGGTACTCGGCATGCCGATGCCACCGAGCATCAAAACGGGCTCATCCTTGCCGTGGCGGTGGAATCGATCGTCAAGCTGACGGCCTTTCTCATGGTCGGCGTTGCCGTCACTTTCTTTCTCTTCGACAATCCCGCGGCGCTGCTCGATCTGGCGAAAGGCGATGCCGGCGCCGGCGTGGTGGGATCGGCATCGATTGGAACATGGCTCGTCTATATCGGTCTGAGCGCCGCGGCGATCATCATGCTGCCGCGTCAATTTCACGTCATGATCGTCGAAAACCGGGATGTATCGGAACTGCGGACCGCCAAGTGGATGTTCCCGGTCTATCTCATTGCCATCAACATCTTTGTTCTGCCCATTGCGATGACCGGTGTTGCACAGCTTGGAGACAGTGCGCCCGCCGATTTCTACGTTCTGGCTTTACCGCTCGCGGCAGGCGCGGATTTTCTGTCGCTCGCCGTGTTCCTCGGGGGATTGTCCGCGGCGACAGCCATGGTCATCGTGGCGAGCGTTGCGCTTTCGATCATGATTTCCAATCATCTGGTCTTGCCTCTCATGCTGCAGCGTTATGTGGGGCGCGAACAGGGTGAGGACGAAGACCTGCCTTCGACGATCCTGAATGTGCGAAGGCTGGCGATCTTTTGCATCATGCTCGCCGCCTATGTCTATTATCGCGAGACATCGAACAACCTACGCCTCGCGTCGGTTGGTCTCATTTCATTTGCCGCCGTGGCTCAATTTGCGCCGTCGTTCTTTGGCGGACTTGTGTGGAGGGGCGCCAATGCGCGCGGCGCCGTTCTCGGCATGGGCGCGGGCATATCGGTCTGGTTCTATACGCTTTTTTTGCCGACGCTGGTTGGCCCCGAGGCTGTCATTGTGCGGGAGGGATTGTTCGGCATCGCCGCGCTGCGGCCGCAGGCCTTGTTCGGCCTGGAAGCCTCGCCGCTTGTTCATGGTGTTGTCTGGTCACTGTTGTTCAACGTCTCGCTCTATGTATTCGGTTCGCTGTCGCGCCATTCCAGCCCGCTCGAGCGCATTCAAGCCTCCATCTTTGTCCCGCGCGACATGACGCCAATGCCAAACCTTCGCCGTTTGCGCACGCAGGTGACGGTCGACGAACTGAAGGCCACCATTTCACGCTATATCGGCGAGGAGCGCACCGAGCGTTCCTTCCAGGCGCATGAGCGAAAGGAAGCCCGCAGCTTCCCCGGCAATGCGACAGCGGACCTTGCCGCAATACGTTTCTCCGAGCAGCTTCTGGCAAGTGCCGTTGGCTCTTCCTCGTCACGGCTGATCCTTTCGCTGCTGTTCCAGCGCAATGACAAATCGCCGCTCAACGCATCCAGGCTGCTCGATGACGCTACCGAGGCCCTGCAGCAGAACCGGGATCTCCTGCAGATTGCGCTCAACCAGATGGAACAGGGAATCACGGTCTTCGACCGCGATTTCCGGCTGACGCTCTGGAACAGGCAATTCAGGTCGCTGTTCAACCTGCCTGACGAATTTGGCCATGTCGGGGTGTCACTGACAGCGATACTCGCTCACCTTCGCGAGCGGGGCGACATTTCAAGGCAGACGGAAGGCGCCATTCTCGACAATGTCAACGAACATGGCAAAGCCTGGACCGTTGAACTTCGGGACCTTCACCGCATCATCGAATTCCGCTCCAACCCCATGCCGGATGGCGGGCTGGTCGCCACTTTTTCGGATATCAGCGCGCGCGTAGCCGCAGAAGCTGAGACGAAGAAACTGAATGAATCGCTTGAGCAGCGCGTCAGCGAACGGACGCTTGAACTCAGCCATGTCAATGGCGAGTTGTCGAAGGCGCAGCAACTGGCGGAAGAGGCCAATATCGGCAAAACGCGCTTTCTTGCCGCGGCCGGTCATGACATCTTGCAACCGCTGAACGCGGCCCGCCTTTACAGCGCGTCCTTGCGGGAGCAATCCATCAATCAAAAACACGCAGGCATTGTCGAGAACGTGGAATCGTCGCTTGATGCAGTTGAAAGCATCCTCGGCGCCGTGCTCGACATATCCCGGCTGGATACGGGCGCCCTCAAGCCCGCCATCTCCACCTTTGCGCTCGGCGACTTGCTCAAACAGATCGGCAGCGACTTCGCTCCGCTTGCCCGGGAGAAGAACCTGACGTTTCGCATCGTGCACACCCGGCTGCATCTGCAAACTGACCGCAACCTGATGCGGCGGCTCATCCAGAACCTCGTCTCGAACGCCATCAAATACACGCCGCGCGGCGGCGTTGTGGCCGGCGTGCGGCTTCGCGCCGGGGTCCCGCATTTGGAAGTTGTCGATACCGGAATTGGGATCGCTGCTGACAAAAGGGAACTCGCGTTCCGGGAGTTTACTCGCCTCGATGAGGGCGCCCGCGTCGCCGAGGGGCTGGGCCTCGGGTTGTCGATTGTCGACAGGATCGCAAAAGTGCTCGGGACGGCCATATCCATGAACTCGGTTCCCGGCCGGGGAACGACGATGACCTTGAACCTTCAGTCCGTCATCACCCGAACGGCGATCACGCCCTTGCCAGACAATAGCAGCAGCCCGCCATTGGGCGACTTTGGCGACATGAGCGTTCTGTGCATTGACAATGACAAGCGCATACTCGGCGGCATGAAAGGATTGCTGGAAGGCTGGGGATGCCGGGTGACCTGCGCGCGCAGCGGGCTCGAAGCAGGCAGGCTCAGCCACAGGCCCAGCGTCGTGCTTGCCGACTTTCACCTCGATCGGGAAACCGGTCTTGAGGTCATTTCGTCCTTGCGCCATCAGTTCGGCAGTGATCTTCCCGCCGTGCTGATTACCGCCGACAGATCCACTGAATTGCTGTCGCAAGCCAAGGCGATGAACATCACGTTTCTCAACAAGCCGGTGAAGCCGGCGGCGCTGCGGGCCACGCTGCTTTCGCATCAGCGGGTCGCGGCGGCTGAATAGAGTATTTCCGCTTTTGACGGAATCGTTAAGAACAAAGGACAATGCGGCAACTCAATAGCTTGGAGTCAGGCGGCGGTATCGCTCTTGAGCTTTGAAAGACGGATGACGGCTTGGGTGCGCGAATCCACATCGAGCTTCTGCAGGATGGCTGAAACATGCGCCTTGATGGTCGCCTCCGACACGGAAAGCGCATAGGCGATTTGCTTGTTGAGCAGCCCCTGCGCCAACATGCCGAGCACGCGCTTCTGCTGCGGCGTCAGACTTTGAATCCGGGAAATGAGGTCGGCGATTTCCGGATCGGATTCCGGGGTCAGCGACATGTTCTTCGGCGTCGAGATGCCTCCCGCCATGACAACGCGGATGGCATCCCTGATCTCGTCCAGACCCGAAGACTTGGAGACATAACCGGAGGCGCCCAAATCCAGCGCCCTTCTGATCGTCATGCCGTCATCTGTGGCCGAAATGACCACGACCGGCATTGAAGGCTGCGTTGCTCTCAATGTGATCAGTCCGGACAGGCCGCTCGAACCCGGCATGTTGAGATCAAGAATGACAAGGTCCGCCTCCGGATTGTCCAAAACCAGTCTGGTCGCCGATTCAAAATCTCCCGCCTCAAGGATCCGGGCATCCGGACTTGAAGAGGAAAGCGCAGCGCGGATCGCACCTCTGAACAATGGATGATCATCGGCGACAATGAATGTCATGCCGGACTGCATGGCCGAGGCGTCTCCCCATTTTGTTGTTTTGTTGCGTTCGACTATTGGGCTTTGCGGAAAATATTCAAGAACTTTGTTGGTTTGTGCGCCTCAGGCACCGCGAAAGCATAGGCAATCGATACACAAACCAGATGACGGTCCAGACATTGCCAAGAAACGGGATGGGGATGATCCAGAATGCGGCCCAAGCGGAGCGCTCGACCAGCGCAATGACCACCGCAATCACCAGGAACCCGAGGTAAAGGTCGGCAAGACTGACAATCCCCCACGGCATGGAGGTGAGCCAAGCCCCCTCCACCCAGAAATCACCGGCGTAAAATGCCCGGATGATGAGCGCTGCCAGGGCAATTCCAGACAGGCCAATAGTTATTCTCAGCAACGGCATGGCGGCTTCCTCCAGAGGGCCAAGATAGCGCAAGCGGGGCCGGTTGGAAGGTCAGGTCTTTTGCGGTGTCGTGCCGGGGGGTGCCTCTTTACCCTTGAATTCCTCAACCACGCCCATGAAGCGGCGCAGGAAACGCTCCATCATCGACAGGGTCTTGTCGAACTCCTCTTGCGACGGCAAGGCCTCGGGCCGCTTCAGGGAAGTTGCTTCAAGCGCGGCGATGCGGCTCTCCACGGCCTCCACGCGCTTAGCCAAGGCATTGATTGCGCCCTCGTAAGCGTCGCGTTCGTCGGCAGCCAGCCGGCACACCAATTGTTCCGCCTGTTCCTTGCATATCGACATCACACCGGTTTGCGTGTCCATGCGCACATAGCCCTCTAAGGTTTTCTCCAGCGTGTAGCGGGCGGCGTCCCCGGCAAGTGCGGGCAGGCTCGCGAAGGACAAGGCCATGGCCGAAAAAAGCATACGGTACATTTCGCTCTCCTTTGCGGAGGGCATGTTAGCGGATTATTCCGACCGAATTGCGACGATCGCGATTCTTCGGGCAAGTCAGCCGCCCGGCCTTTTTCTGCGGGCAAATCTCAAGTAGGGACGGGGTATGAGCGAAACAACCATCTTCAAGATTCTGACCCGCCAGCAATGGCTTGAAGCCGAAATCATGGGCGTGTTCAAAGGCGCGCCCATCGACCTTGAGGACGGTTTTATTCATCTGTCGACGGCGGCGCAGGTGCAGGAAACGGCGGACAAGCATTTTTCCGGCATTGACGGCCTTGTGCTCGCCGCCGTCGATGCAAATGCGCTCGGCGATGCGCTGTTGTATGAACCGTCGCGCGGCGGAGCCTTGTTCCCGCATCTCTATGGCCAGCTTGACCTCAAGGCGGTGCGCTGGGCAAAGCCGATGCCGCTTGGCGCCGATGGGCGCCATCAGCTTGCGGAACTTGAAACGTGAGCGGATTGTTCTCGCGCATTGTTCGGCCCGCCCTGTTCTGCCTTGATGCGGAGCGGGCGCACAGACTTTCCATCAGCGCGCTGAAGACGGGGCTGTTGCCGGCGGCGGCCCGCATTGCCGACCCGCGCCTGAACGTCGAAATCGCCGGTCTCAGTTTTCCCAATCCTGTCGGGCTCGCCGCCGGATATGACAAGGACGCGCAAGTGCCGGATGCGCTGCTCAGGCTCGGCTTTGGCTTTGTCGAATGCGGCACGATCACGCCCCTGCCGCAGCCCGGCAATGCGAAGCCGCGGAGTTTCCGGCTGGAGAAAGACCGCGCCGTCATCAACCGTTTCGGTTTCAATTCCGGCGGGCATGATGCCGCGTTCGAACGGCTCGCGCGCCGCAAGAGCGCCACCGGCATTATCGGCATCAACATCGGCGCCAACAAGGATTCGGCCAACCGCGTGCGCGACTATGTGACCGGCGTTCAAAAATTCTATCCGCTCGCCAGCTATTTCTGCATCAACATTTCCTCGCCGAACACGCAGGGCCTGCGCGACTTGCAGGCGCGCGGCAGCCTTGCCGAACTTCTGGTCGCCATCAAGCTCGAACGCGCCAACGGCAAGGCCCGGCACAAGCGCGATGTGCCAATGTTCCTCAAGATCGCGCCGGATCTTGGCGAGGAAAGTCTGGATGACATTGCCGATGAGGTGCTGGCCAACGGCATTGACGGCATCGTTGTTTCCAACACGACGCTGTCGCGCACGGGCCTGGTTTCACCGCAACGCAGCGAGGCGGGCGGCATGTCCGGCGCGCCGCTGTTTGAGCGTTCAACGATCATGCTGGCAAAAATGCGCCAGCGCGTCGGTCCCAATCTCGCCCTGATCGGCGTTGGCGGTGTTGACAGCCCGGAAAAGGCGCTTGCCAAGATCGAGGCGGGCGCCGATCTGGTGCAACTCTATACGGGCATGATCTATGAGGGGCCTTCATTGCCGGCGCGCATTGTCCGGAGCCTTTCAGATACGGTGGTGCGCTCAGGCGCAGCCTCGATCAGCGATTTCCGGGACCGCAAAGTTCGCGACTGGGCGAGGAAACCGATTCCAGTCTAGCGCCGGTATGACATGATCCGGATGATGATGAAGGCGGGGATCACCACGCAGGCCCCGAGCAGCAGGTAATCAGCGAACTTTCCAATGGCCGAAAAGCCCATGTTCCACAGGCGCATGACGAATTCGCGGATGCTGGCGAATATGTCCCAAGGCGACAGGCCGAAGGCGCTCATGGCAACCCCGACGATCAGCGACACGATAATGAGTTTGACGAGGACCCGGCCGGGCGAGTCGCCCAGAAAGCCCGAAACGTTGCCGGCCATGTGATTTTTCCATATCAAGAGTTGGAGCGGGTAGCGGGAATCGAACCCGCGCGATCAGCTTGGGAAGCTGACAAGCTACCATTACATCATACCCGCGGTGAGTGTTAAATCGTCCGGCAGGGCACGGTTGTCAAGGACTGCTTCACTTCAAAACTCGAAGGACTGCGATGTTGGATTTTGATGTGGTCTTGTGTAGAATAATTCCACTATGCTCGACAAGCCAAGCACACTAGATGAACTGGTGACCAGAAAGGCAGCCACTCGGCTGCGTGCGTTTTGTCGCGAAGCCACAAAGGCGCTGCCTAACCGCGTGGCCAAAGTGATGCTATTTGGCTCGAGGGCCCGCGGCAACGCAGACATAGATTCTGACTATGATGTAGCTGTTTTCGTTGAGAATTATGAGGACCGACGCGCGACAGATCATTTGTTGGCGGATATTGCCTACGAGCATATCCTTTCAGGTATTCATATCAGTCCCGTCTCAGTTCCATCAAACTTCTTACAAGACGCCACGAGTTCAACGTTCGCTCAATCACTGATCAAAGATGGATTGGTGATCTCGTGAGCGCCCAAAAAGCAGTATTCCCGCCGAGGAAAAAACATACCACCAAGCCCCGTTCCGAACCAGTCATCCCGCTTACCGACGGTGAACGTAGCTCCTTGGCTTCCGAACAGATGGAGTTAGCGCTCACACATCTCAAGGAGGCGCGTGTCTTGGCCAAGGTCAAGGAGACGCCACATGCGTGCGTGCATGCATCTTATTATGCCATGTATCACCTTGCTATTGCCCTGATCTTGATCATGGGCGGCATAGGAAAGCGAAAAGGTGCTCCTCAAAGTCATGAAACAGTGATTGAGCACTTTGGCAAAATGGCGCTCATCAGGGACAACGACCATCTCAAACTCGGACAGATGCTTGGAAGGGCCCGGGTGGATCGTACAGTTGCAGACTATGGTTTGGAGCGCCGCATATCGATAAGTGACGCAAAAGCCACGATGGCCGACGCAGAGTTTTTTTTCAAGAACTGCGCGGCACTGTTCAAAATCAGTTTTGCTGACGAAACTGAGGGCCCCAACAAATAGTATAGCATTACCTGAAATGCTTCGACAGCTTCAACCCTTGCGCCTGATAATTCGAGCCCAGATCAACCCCGTACAGCGCCTTGGGCTTTGCCAGCATGTGCTCATACACCAGCCGCCCGACGATCTGACCGTGCTCGAGAATGAACGGGACTTCATGGCTGCGCACTTCCAGCACCGCGCGGCTGCCAATCCCGCCTGCCCCGGCATTGCCAAAACCGGGATCGAAGAAACCGGCGTAGTGAACGCGGAATTCGCCAACCAGCGGATCGAACGGCGTCATTTCGGCTGCGTAGAGCGGGGGAACATGCACGGCCTCGCGCGAGACGAGGATGTAGAACTCGTCCGGGTCAAGCACCAGTTCCTTGGCGCCGCGATCATAGATCGGCTCCCAGAAATCGAGCAGATCATGAGCCGCGCGCTTGTCGACATCGACGACGCCCGTATGGTGTTTGCCGCGATAGCCGATCAACCGGTTGGCGCCTCCGGTCAGGTCAATTGACAGGGCAACGCCGCCGCCAGAAATGTTGGGGGATTCGTCATTGACCAACACTTCCGCCGCGTGAATTCCGGCGAGTTCTTCCTCGCCAATCAGCGCGTGCCCCTTGCGGAACCTGATCTGGCTGAGCCGCGAGCCCTGACGGACCACGATCGGGAAGGTGCGCGGTGAAATCTCGATGTAAAGCGGTCCTGTGTACCCTGCAGGAATCTTGTCAAACTCCTGCGCCCGATCAGCAATGATGCGTGTGAAAATATCGAGGCGGCCGGTCGAGCTCTTGGGATTGGCTGATGCCGCGATATCGGACGTGAGGGCAAGACTCTCCAAAAGAGGGACAACATAAACACAGCCGGTTTCCAGCACGGCTCCGTCCGTCAGGTCGAACTCGTGCAGTTTAAGCTGCTCGAGTTTGTCCATGACCGTCTTGGCGGGACCGGGCATGAACGAGGCCCGCACGCGATAGGCCTTTGCGCCAAGCCTCAGATCAAGGCTGGCGGGCTGGACCTGATCGGCGTCAAGTTTTCGCGCACTCTTGAGCACGCGCTCGGCGAAGAGGCCGTGAATATGATGGTCAGCCAGAATGCCGGTTTTGCGGCCAGACATGAAATGCTCCCTGTGTGGGCTTCGTCTCAGCTTTCGGTGGGATCGAGGTTTGAATTGCGTGTCTTACACCCAAGTTTTGGGTTTGTGGATGGCTGAACCGTCCGGCAGCGATATGGGAGACGGGAATTGTGATCTTGCCAAATGACCGGGACGAATGTGCATGTAGAATGACGCCACTGACAGGAGACTTTGAGTGGGGTATTTCACCGGAACGAGCAATCCAACCCTTTTCCCAGCTTCCAGCGTGGCAATTCGAATTGGCTCCACCAGATCAGAGTCATTTGTAATCACAACAGCAACATCAAACGCATTTGTGAACGCGTCCCTGACCAAGTGGACCCCCAAGTTTACATCACTTCCTTTTTCTTCGCTCTTTACGACTTTGACAACCGTGGGGATTGGCTGTGTCCACACATAACCATTTGGCTTTGCCTGGGCCGGAACCGCCAATGGCATCCAAGGTTCAGAAATCATGAAGCTGCCCTCATGAACGGAAATTTCGGCGATTGTTGAAAGTGCGCTTAGATAGGTGGCTTGTCTGGCAGGAGCATCGAGGTCATGCGCCCTCGCCGAAACGCGGGCGATGTAATAGTTGACGGCAATTATTTGGTGGGATGGCTGCAATATGCTTTCAGCAAGCAATTTCGGATTCAGCCATTTGACAGAGGGCTTTGCCTTTAACATTCGGTAGTAAAGGTTGAATCCATCTATGTACACAATTGTGCGCATGATCTCCTTGCTATGTCCGCCTAAAGCAAAGGCCGCTCGGGATTGCTCCCTTACGGCCTTTGAGCCTACAGCAAGCTGTAGGTGGGTGATGAGTGAACATATAGGATTCGCGCCATTAACAGTCAATTACCATTCGACGTTTTCCGCAATTTACGTGGGGCCTTCTGGCGGCCTCGCTTGGGTGCTGCGTCATCTCGCAAGGTTCCGCCAATGACCAAAGCGGCATGGAAGCATCCGCGGCCATTGCCGGCGAAATTTCCATCCATTTCGAGTGAATTGACGCAAGGCTTTGAACGCGATAATGCACCGGTATTGATGGACTAAGTGGTGATTTGGCCGGTCGGCTTGCAGCCACTCTAAACAAGTTGCTAAAGGGCCGCTCGATGAACGCACTCTCACGCGTTGATGGAACCGGCTTTCTGCGTCTTGCATGGCCGGTTTTTTGTTGGGAGATTGACAATGGCACAATCAGGAAAATGGCGTCCGGCGACGCAGCTGGTGCACGCAGGCACGACGCGTTCGCAATTTGGCGAGACCTCTGAAGCGCTCTATCTGACGCAAGGCTATGTCTATGACAGCGCTGAAGCTGCCGAGGCGCGCTTCAAGGGCGAAGAACCCGGCTTCATCTATTCACGTTATGCCAACCCCACCACTGACATGTTCGAAAAGCGCATGTGTGCGCTCGAAGGCGCCGAGGACGCGCGCGCAACGACATCGGGCATGGCCGCGGTATCCGCCGCCATCCTGTGTCAGGTCAGGAGCGGCGATCACGTCGTGGCCGCCCGTGCCCTGTTCGGTTCCTGCCGCTGGGTGGTGGAAACGCTGTTGCCGAAATACGGCGTGGAATGCACTTTGGTTGACGGCACGAAGATCGACGAATGGCAAAAGGCCGTCCGGCCAAACACCAAGGTTTTCTTTCTTGAAAGCCCGACAAACCCGACCCTGGAGGTGATCGATATTGCGGCGGTTGCAGCAATCTCCAAATCAGCGGGGGCCAAACTCATCGTTGACAATGTCTTTGCAACGCCCCTGTTTCAGAAGCCGCTCGCGCTTGGCGCCGACATTGTCGTGTATTCGGCGACCAAGCACATTGACGGTCAGGGCCGCTGCCTCGGCGGCATCGTGCTCGGCGACAAGAAATGGATTGACGAAAATCTCCACGATTACTACCGCCATTCAGGTCCTGGCATCTCTCCGTTCAACGCATGGATTCTGCTGAAGGGGCTTGAGACTCTGCCCCTGCGCGTGCGTCAGCAGACCGAGAGTTCAGCAAGGATTGCGGAATTCCTCGCCGGGCATGAGGCGGTGGCGCGCGTCATCTATCCCGGCCGCGCCGATCATCCGCAGGCGGACATTGTGGCCAGGCAAATGACCGGCGGTTCGTCGTTGATCTGTTTCGATCTCAAGGGTGGCAAGAAGGCATCTTTTGCCTTCGAAAACGCGCTCAACATCATCAAGATTTCCAACAATCTTGGCGATTCAAAGAGCCTCGTCACCCATCCCGCCACCACCACGCACAAGAACCTTGCCGAAGACGCCAGAGTGGAACTGGGCATAGGCGGCGGCACGGTAAGGCTGTCGATCGGGCTTGAGGATACAGACGACTTGCTGGAAGACGTGGCTGACGGCCTGAAGGCGGCGAAGAAGGTTGGTTAAGCGAATGCTCGCCAGGCGATGACGATCCGCACCACTGCTGTGTAAACACACAGGGCCGCAAAGCCCCAGGCCAGAAGTGGAAACCACGACGGGATCAGGCAGGCGATCGTGAAGACGGCGATCGTTTCGGTTGCTTCGGCAAGACCCGTGGTGAAGAACAGCGACTTTGAGCCACGCACTTCAGTCTCGAGACCGCGTTTTTCGGCCATGATGGCAAAGGCAAGAAAACTGGCGCCGTTCACGTAGAAAGAGAACAACAACACAACCGCCGGCACCGCGTTCGCCGCCGGATCCGCGAAGGCAAAGCCAACGGGGACGGCACCGTAGAAGATGAAATCGAGCACGATATCGAGAAAACCGCCAAGATCGGTTTTGCCGTTGATTTTGGCGACCGCGCCGTCGAGGCCATCGCACAGACGGCTTGCCGCAATCAGCGCTGCGCCAAGCAGAAAATGCTGAGATGCGATCGAAGCCGCTGCAATCAGCCCCAATGCGCAGCCGGTCAGGGTTATGGCGTTGGCGGAGATGCCGTTTCTGGCAATTATTGCGCCAAACCGATCCAAAGCCGGATCGATCAGCGGACGCAGAAGGCCGTCAAACATCAAAGGTACTCCATCCAGAGACTGCACATAAGTCATTCCCGGAAAAAACTGAAACCGGTTTTCAGCGCAAAATAGGGGCCAAACAGCAGGGCGCCCTTGAAGATTTCGAAGGAAGAGTGAAACGCTGCGGCAATCCATGATTTGCCCAACATGCCCCGCA
>JANNRN010000179.1:0-5509 GCA_031401375.1 Phyllobacteriaceae bacterium
TCATTTCGCTAATCGGGAGGGAAGTCCCATGCGGGCGCGGCGTTGCCGACGTCAGTGCCATCAAAGCTTGGAGAGCCGCCGCAACTTGTCCACTGCCGTGTCCGGATTCTCCCCGTAGGCGATGGTGCCGTGAAAATCGCCCTTGGAATTCAGAAGAAAGATCGAAGCTGTGTGATCCATCGTGTAGCTGCTGTCTTGCGTCGGCACTTTTCGCGCATAGACACCGAACGACTTGACCATCGCCGCCACTTTGTCCGGTTCTCCGGTGACGCCAATGACTCTGTCTGCCGCATTGGAAACGTAAGTCTTCAGGATTTCCGCCGTGTCGCGTTCAGGGTCAACAGTGACAAAGTACGCCTTGATGTTTTCACCCTCTGCACCAAGTGCGTGCAACCATCCATTCAACTCGAACAGCGTCGTCGGGCATATCTCCGGACAATGCGTGAACCCGAAGAACAGCGCGGTCGGATGGCCCTGAAAGGCTTGCTCCGTAATTGTCTGCCCATTCTGGTCGACAAGCGAGAACGGCGCCCCAAAGGCCCTGCCCGGCGTGGTTGCGGCAAAATAGGAATAGCCCGCCCACCCCACGGCGAATGCCACAAGCGTCAACAACGAGACAAAAAACAACCTGACCGGATTCATGAAAGCCTGTTTCTAAAAGCAATATGCCCAGGCCGAAGAGGCCATCGTGAGAAAAATCGCTGCACCATGATCCAACCAGCCGGCAAGCGCCAGCCCCGCAAGGAAAGCCGCCGCAAGACCAAACGCGACGAGGGTCTTGATCGGCAAAGACGGCTTATGAGGAACGGTATCGAGCATATGCCCATCCTAGCACCCTGGAACCCCGATTGAACAGTCACTCTTGGCATGTCACTTTGCCGCTCCAACCGGAACCGCTTCAAAACATGACCGCCGACGCCAAGCCGATTCTCAGAGACCCAAAACCGCGCATCCATCAAACAGCCCGGTTGAAAGACGTGACCTGCGGTCCGTTTTGCGAGATTGGCGAGCGCGTCATCCTGCGTGACGTTTCCCTGGGAGACTTCACCTATCTGGAGCGCCACTCGGAAGGCATCTATGCCGAAATCGGCAAGTTCTGCTCCATCTCGTCCAATGTGCGTATCAACGCGCTCGAACACCCGATGGAGCGGGCGACAACGCACAAAGTCACCTATCGCCCGAACGAGTACTTCTACTTTCATGGAATCGATCACGAATTCCGGTCCCGCCGCATGCAAAAAAAGGTGAAGATTGGCCACGATGTATGGATCGGCCATGGGGCGGTGATCATGCCGGACATAACAATCGGCGACGGCGCCGTCATTGGCGCAAATGCGGTCGTCACGAAGGACGTGGCGGCCTATGCGATCGTCGCCGGCGTTCCCGCGAAATTCCTCAAATGGCGATTTTCTGAACCCGTTCGTGAGCGCTTGCTGGCGCTGGGATGGTGGGACTGGCACCATGAAGCGCTGGCAGGGGCGATCCCCGACATGCAGACACTTTCCATTGAGGATTTTCTTGAAAAGTGGGAATCTGCCCAGAGTAATGAAGTCCCAGTCTGAGACCGGCAACGAAATCGACTGCGCATCATTCCTTACAAGGACAACCGAAAGGGACCGCCCATGACCGCCCCAGTGCGCACCGGCTATTCAGCAACGCAAATTGCAATTCACTGGATCATCGCTGTCCTCATTGTCGGCCAGTTTGTTTTCCGCGAATCCATGGAAGAGGCGTGGGACGCTTTCAAGGAAAGAGGCGACCCATCGCTTGGCGGCAGCCTTGCCGTCCAGGCTCATATCTGGGGCGGACTGGCGGTGCTCGCCTTTGCCCTGTGGCGGGTGTGGTTACGCCAGACACGCGGCGTTCCTGCCGCCCCGAGCGAAGAGCCCGCGCCTTTGCGCCTCGCCGCTCACGTCACCCATGTGACGCTCTATGCCCTGATGCTGATAATGCCGCTTTCGGGCGCCGCGACATGGTTTGGCGGACTGTGGGTGGCGGAAGAGCTGCACGGATTGCTGGTTGTGCCGCTGTTTTTTCTCGTAATCCTCCATGTCCTGGGCAGTTTGTTTCAACACTTCTATTTGAAAACCAATGTTCTGAAGCGGATTGTAAGTCCCGACTCATAGTCCCTCACCGTCAGATGGATCGTTGCCGCAGGAAAATCTGATTCTTCAACAAAGCGTTGCCGCACAATCTTGATTCGATTGAAGCGGCAAGCGCTCCAACACCTTGTTTTGACTCGTAATCCAACCCATTTCTTGGCAATGAAACCATTGTTGCCGCAAGATCATCTCGGCCCTTCAACCAAAAGCCGCTTTGAGGCGCTGCGCGACGAGATCCTGACCTGGGATGGCGTTACCACCGGGCCTGGACGTTTCGGAGCCGTCACTTTCCATCTTGGCAAACGCGAAATCGGTCATGTTCACGGCAATAGCCATGCTGACCTGCCCTTCCCCACAAAGCTTCGCAACGAGCTGGTCGATGCCGGCCGCGCCATGCCGCATCATGTCTTGCCCCAAAGCGGTTGGGTTTCGATTTCCCTGAGAAACGGCATCGAGGGCGCACTGGACCTCTTCCGGCTGAACTATGATCTCATCGCCACAAAGAAAAAACGCTTGGAATCCAGGATTGCTGGTTGAACCGGTGCCAATTCCGGTTGTTTTTTCACATTCGGCCACCCATCTGACCGCCATTGAACTCAACTTTGGGGACCTGGATCATGCACAAAAAAAGCTGCGCATTCATGGCAGGAGCGCTCCTCCTCGGCGCCACAGCGCTCAGCCGCGCCGATGAAGTCGGTCAGGTTGGCGTCGACTGGCTGGGCAATGACATCATCATCGAGGCGATCACCGATCCGCAGGTGCAGGGCGTCACCTGCCACATCTCCTACTTTGATCGCGGCCTGATCGACCGCTTCCAGAAGGGCAACTGGTTCGAACAGCCGTCTGATTCCTCCATCTCCTGCCGCCAGACCGGCGCCATTTCAATTGATGACATCGAACTTGGCGAGGAAGGCGAAGAAGTGTTCAATGAGGGCATCAGCCTGATCTGGAAACAACGCGTGGTGAACCGAATCTATGACAAGAAAAACGACACGCTGGTCTACTTGTCCCATTCGCGCCAGGTCCAGGACGGTTCGGCAAAGATGTCGATCTCAACGGTGCCCTTGTTCAATCAGAATGTCGTCTGGAAAAACGGCAAACCCAAATAGGCTGAGAGCATTTCCGCTTTTGACGGAATCGTCAAAAGCAAAGGACAATGCGGCAACTCAACAACTTGGAGCGTGTCTGCGTTTCTATGAAACGCTGACACGCTCTAAGAGCAGGATCGTTTCAAATGGAACCACAGCCTCTGCGCAGGACATGTCTTCAACCATCGAGGCATGGATCCCGGATATTGCTGCGCAATTCCGGGATGACGAAAGTGAAAACGGGCCTTGGCAAGCGAAGAGGCGGTTAAGTCTGGTCTCGACCCCAATCCCTTCGTCATCCCGGAGCCGCGCAGCGGAATCCGGGATCCATGCCGTGACGATGATGCTGTCAGAGGGTGCGGAAAGATAGACAGGTCCGTTAGCGGGCGCCTGTTTCTGCTCCAGCTCGGGCCTCAAAGCGAAGGCCTATGCCTCCATTTGAAACGATCCCGCCCTATCTTTCAAACCGCCGGTCCGGAATGAACCACATCAGCGTAACCGCGCTCAGAAGCGCCAGTGATGCCCATTGACTCACAAAGGCAAGCACAATTGCGACCAAAAATGCCGTCAGAGATATCTTGCCTTTCCGGTCGCTGCCCAAGGCCTTGGCAAAGCTCGAATCCCGGCCATGGTGACCAACCAGCACAAACTGCAGAACGGTGTATGCAACTGCGCACATGGTCAGATTGAACGCATAAACAGCCATCGGAATCGGTGCGAAGTGATTCTCGCCCATGAACCCGGTGGAAAATGGCACGAGGGATAGCCAGAACAGCAAATGCAAATTGGCCCAAAGAACCTTGCCGTTGATGTTCTTCACCGCCTGAAACATATGATGATGGTTGTTCCAATAGGTTCCGACATTAACAAAACTCAGAACATAGGAAAGAAAAACTGGCCAAAGTGGCACAAGCGCCGCCCAGTCCTCGCCGTGCGGCACCTTTATTTCCAGCACCATGATGGTGATGATGATGGCGATCACGCCATCGGAAAAAGCCTCGATCCGACCCTTGCCCATGCTGTCACTTTGCCCTTGTGATTAGAAATGTCACTTGCACTCGAACTTCGACAGGGTCCATGAGCCATCCGCCGAGGCGATGTCGGAGACTTTCCAGCCGTCGGGCTGCTTGACCAGCGACCAGGCGATTGCACGGCCCTCACCGAACACCTTGAAGGTCGCAGTGACAGTTGCAGCGCCTCCATTGACACTTTCGGCGAGCGTGAGCGAATCCTTCACCTCCTGCGCGTCCCAGTCCTGCGCATCAAGGACTGGCGAGAAATCAATGCACGGCTCCTCCTTCGCCGCGATGTTGGATTTCAAAATCGACAACAGCGGCTCCGTCAGCCCCTTGTTCTCGACATTGGTCGCGTCATCCGGCCTTTGATAATAGCCGCGAACGATGTCCGCCGGCTCGCCCGCGAAGGCAGGCACAGCGAACAACACCGCCGTCAGTGAGAAAACAATGCGCTTCAATTCGATCCCCGCAACGCACGCTTGCTGTGCGAATTCTTCAATGCGACAGCCTGCTGACGTGTGTCACTTCTTGCCCTTGGGAGCGTTGGCGTCGGTGGCGGTCTTCATTTGCGTCGCGAAGGATGAAGCCCCGCCGGCCGCAGGCTTTGCCTTGTCCTTCTTCGGCTTGCGCGTTTCCTTGTTGCTCTTCATTTGACTCTTTGCCATGAATTCCTCCTCATGTTGCAAGACTGGGTGGAGCACTACACTGGCTGATTCTGTCTTTTTTTCAAGCGGATTACAGGCCGCTGCCTGACAATCACTTCTTTTCCAGGATTGCCGCCAGAGACACCTTGGCCGATCCCGGCGCAAGCGGCTTTTGTTGCGACTCGTGCGGCACCCATCCGGACATCGACACCAGCGAGAAAGTTGCCCGCACCCGCCCGTCCGGGTCAGAAAACTTCTCCGCGTAAATGTCCGCCGTCCTTTGCAGGAAGCGCCTCGAGACGGGCGCACGCGATCGCGCAATGAGGGCGTTTTGGCCGCCCATGCGCCTGATATCGTTCATTAATTCCACCGCTCCGGCGTAGCGGACCGTCACCGTCTCGATGTCGGCCACCGGCAACGCAAATCCCGTCCGCTGCAAAAGGGCGCCCGCGATGCGGATATCGATGAACGGCAGCACCCTTGGGCTCGCCCCTCCACGAATTTCCACCTCCGCCTCGGACAATGCAAGGCGCAGTTCCTTCAAAGTATCGCCGCCCGGGAATACGGCAAGCATCAGTCCGTCCGGCCGAAGACAGCGCCGCATCTGCACCAGAGCGCCCGGAACGTCATTCAGGGCGTGCAAAGTCAAAAGGCTGATG
>JANNRN010000180.1:0-1652 GCA_031401375.1 Phyllobacteriaceae bacterium
GGTCTCGCGGGCAATGTCCACAAGATGCTTGGAGATCAACGGGCGGGCAATCGATGTGCCGAGCAGATAAAGACCCTCATACAGTGCGTTGGCGCGGAACATCGGGAAAACGTAGTTGCAGACGAACTCCTCGCGCACGTCTATCACGCGGATGTCCTTGATGCCCATCATCTCGGCCTTCTGGCGCGCCGGCTCCAGCTCGCCGCCCTGGCCAAGATCAGCGGTAAAAGTCACCACTTCCGCGCCGATTTCGCTTTGCAGCCATTTCAGGATGATCGATGTGTCGAGGCCGCCGGAGTAAGCGAGCACGACTTTCTTGACGTCTTTCCACTTTGACATGTTGGTTTCCCATTTGGCGCTGTGAGCCATCTTTCCACCCTCGGAGCTGCCCCTCATCCGACCCTTCGGGCCACCTTCTCCCCCCAAGAAGCGGGGAGAAGGGAAAACCGGCGCCGGCGACCCCTTCGCCCCGTTCTGACGGGGAGAAGGTGCCCGAAGGGCGGATGAGGGGCAGCGCTGAAGATGGAGATTACACGGCGCTGCGTTGCGCCACCTCATATCAGGAATGCCAAGCCGGACAAGATGCTTGACAGTCCGGCGATCATGCTTTTCTTGGCCCGTCATGACCTTCGTTCCAGATACTTCCATCCTCCTGCAATTCGCGCTCGCCACGATCATCATCACGCTGACACCGGGGCCGGATATGACGCTGTTCGTCGGACGCGCATTGTCTGCGGGCCGGGCGGCGGGGTTTGCCTGCTTTGCCGGATCGATGGCGGGCGTGTTGATCCATACAACACTGGTGGCGCTGGGTCTTTCGGCACTATTGATTGCAGCTCCCGCCGCCTTCCTGACGCTGAAGATTGCCGGCGCTGGTTACCTCGTCTGGCTGGCCTATCAGGCGCTGCGCTACGGTTCGGCCTTTTCGCCAAGCTCGGAAAAGGGGCCCGAGCGCTCGCTCGCCAAACATTGGGCGACGGGGCTTGGGGTCAACCTTCTCAACCCGAAAATCGTCATTTTCTTCATGACCTTCCTGCCGCAATTCGTCTCGGCGGGTGATGCGGCGGCTTCCGGAAAATTGTTTTTTCTCGGGCTGCTTTTCATCATGATCGCCGTTCCGATAACCCTCCCGATGATCATTGCGGCGGACAGATTTGCCGGGCTTTTGAAGAAGAGCCCAAAGGTGACAAGAACGATCGACTATTTGTTTGCCGGGATTTTCTCGGCCTTCGCCGTCAAGATTCTTTTGACGCACGCGAAGTGAGTTCATCCGCCATCCGGTCGAGACTGCGGCCGGAATTGCGCCCGGCAATCAGCCAATAGGCCGAGCCGCCAACCGCGCCCGCCGCCAGCACCGCCATCAACAGACCTGAACCCGGATTATTGAGCTGCCCGTCATTGGCGCGGATCGCCATTGCAGCCACCGCAACCGCCATGCCGGCCAGCGCATGAAACAGCCATGAACGGCGATTGCCGGTCTCCGCCCACAAGACGACGAAAATCATCGGAAAGAACGCATAGCGCGCCGCAAAGACGGTGACGAGGGGCAAGGTGAATCCGGCAGCTATGCCGGCTGGAAGCTGGAGATCTGGATCACCCCGCATCACGCCGCCCCAGAGCAAGAACAGAAGGAAAGCGCATGCCGCCATCAC
>JANNRN010000181.1:0-2498 GCA_031401375.1 Phyllobacteriaceae bacterium
GATCCCCAGCGCCTCCATCGTGTCGGCCATCATCATGCACATCTCGGCGTCGGCCTGCACGCCCGGACCTGTTCCAACCGTGTCGGCGTCGAACTGCATGAATTGCCGAAACCGGCCCGGGCCGGGCTTTTCGTTGCGGAAGACCCAGCCCTGGCGATAGGTGCGGTAGGGAAGTTGGATTTCGTTGATGTTTTCGGCGACATGGCGCGCCAAAGGCGCGGTCAGGTCGTAGCGCAGGCTCAGCCATTGCTCGTCATCGTCCTGCAGCGAGAACACGCCCTCGTTCGGCCGGTCCTGATCGGGCAGGAATTTGCCGAGCGCGTCGGTGTATTCAAACATCGGCGTTTCAAGCGGATCAAAGCCGTAGCGCTCAAACACTTCCCGTATCTTCGCCACCATGCGGTCGGTGGCGCGGATGTCGTCCGGCGAGCGGTCGATGAAGCCGCGCGGCTGGCGGGCGCGCAGCTTCTGCGGCTTTTTGGGCTTTTCGGCCATCCAACAAGTCCTCAATTCTGTTGGGGTGCTGTTAGCGAAACACCAGGCTGGCGGCAAGGGTTGGGTGCGTCCTTCGAGACGCCGCCTTTGGCGGCTCCTCAGGATGAGGCAGGCTGGGCGCACTCGATTGGGTGGCACTTGAAGAGATGAGGGCCGATCACAACAACCAAAGGCCAAGACACGCCATCGAGCCGCTGCTCCCTCCCTCATCCTGAGGAGCCGCCAAAGGCGGCGTCTCGAAGGACGCACCACACTTGCACCAGCCAATCGGCCTTCCTATCTCTAACCCATGAAAATGACGCTCCGCGCATTCATCTTCCTGCTTGGCTTTGCAATAATCGGTGCGCCGCTCGGCATGGCGCGGATGATGGGCGGGCATGAAGCGGGCGTTGCGGCGCATCAACATGGTCAGCCTCAGCGCCAGCAAGCGCCGGGCAAAGCTTCGCTGCACACGAAAATTCTGGTCTGCGCTGCCTGTGTCGGCCTGGATTTGCGGCTTGGGACGCTGCTGGCCCGTCTGATGCTTGCAGAGACCATCGCCTCGGCTGAGTTTACCGAGCCTGAAGGTGTGAGCGCCCTTCCCCTCCTGCCGCCTCCGCGAGTCTGACACTTCCACGCGGATATCCATGCGGGCAGCTGCCCGAACCAATATCATTCATGAAAAGGAAAATGTCATGAAACGGAAACTTATGATCGGCGCCGCTGTGGCGGCCGCACTACTGGCTTCATTTGCAATTGCTCAGGAAAAACCCGCCAATTGCCCAATGGGCCAAGGCATGATGGGCCAAGGCATGATGGGTGATGGCATGATGGGCCAGGACATGATGCAGATGATGATGGGCAAACCCAAGGGCGACCAGGGGCCGTCAAGCACGGCCTTTGCCAAGGCCAATGCGGCCATGCATGGCGCGATGAACATTGAGTTCACCGGCAATGCCGATGTCGACTTCGCCAAGGGCATGACGGCGCATCATCAGGGCGCCATCGACATGGCGAAAATCGTGCTGGAACACGGCAAGGACGCGGAAATCCGCAAACTCGCTGAAGGCATCATTGCCGCGCAAGAGGGCGAAATCGCCTTCATGACGGAATGGCTGGCCAAGAACGCCAAGTAACGGCGCCGCGCCTCTCGCAATCGTGATCGCAAGTGATCGGCGCGGCACCAGTATCACGGGTATGCTGAACGGCCTGAATTCCGGCCTTGGAGAGTGCCCGTGATACGCAACAGCGATGAGGCCTACGGCTCGGTCGCGATCTTCTTTCACTGGACCATCGCCGCGCTGTTCATCGGACAAATCGGGCTCGGCTGGTTCATGCTTGAAGACACTGATCCAGCGCGGCAATTTTGGCTGTTTCAATGGCATAAATCGTTTGGGTTCCTGATACTGGCGCTTGCCGCGCTGCGGCTCATTTGGACGCTGGCAAACCGGCGGCCGGTAGAACCCGACAGTCTAACGGCGTTTGAGAAAATTGGCGCGCGCGCGGCCCACTGGCTTCTCTATGCTGCGCTGTTCGTTGTGCCCCTGACCGGTTGGGCGATCGCCTCCACGTCGCCGCTGCAAATCCCGAGCTATGCCTTCAATCTGGTCGTGATTCCACATCTTCCGATGAATGTGTCGCAGGCGGCAGAGCGGTTCTGGGCCGATGTCCATGCCGTGCTCGCCTATGGCGCTGCGATTGTGGCGGGCCTGCATATCCTGGCCGCGCTTCGGCATCATTTCTGGCTGCGCGACGGCATCCTGCTGCGGATCACCCGCCCTTCTGCGTCCCAAGGAACACGAAAATGAAAACCGCTTTGCCCTTTGCGCTCGCCCTCGCCTTGACCCTTCTGGCCGCGCCCGTCACTGCGAAGGGAGATGCCTTGTCGGAGGCTGTCGGGAAATACGAGATCCTCGCCAATTCTCATATCGGCTTCAGGGTCGCCCAGGTTGGCGGCGGCGGCATTTCAGGAACCTTCAGCAAGTTTTCCGGCGAGTTTGCCTTGAGCAGCAGCGGAATCAGCG
>JANNRN010000182.1:0-5062 GCA_031401375.1 Phyllobacteriaceae bacterium
CAGCGGCTGATCGCTTGGGAACTGGCCGAATGCCTCGACGAAAATGGCTATGTCGGCTTTGAGCATGGCGAGGTCGCGGCGAAATACGGCGTTCACGTCGCCGATGTGGAGGCGGTGCTTGAAAAGCTGCAGTCCTTTGACCCGCTGGGCGTTTTTGGAAGGGACCTGTCCGAATGCCTGGCAATTCAATTGAAGGCGAAGGACCGGCTCGATCCGGCCATGCAAATCCTCCTGAAAAACCTCAAACTTCTGGCGGCAAGGGATTTTGCGCAATTGCGCCGACTGTGCGGCGTCGACCAGTCGGACCTTGCTGAAATGTTCGCCGAAATCAAGGCGCTTGATCCAAAGCCGGGCACGGCCTTCGCGCGCGGAAGCGTTGAAACCATCGTGCCCGATATCACGGTGCGCGCGGCGCCGGACGGTTCGTGGCTTGTTGAACTCAATCCGGCTGCCCTGCCAAAGGTCTTGATCAATCAGACCTATTACAAGCGGGTGGTTGCCGGAGCCCACAAGAGCGAAGACCGGGAGTTCATGGCCGAATGCCTGCAAACGGCGAACTGGCTGACCCGCAGCCTTGATCAACGGGCGCGGACCATTTTGAAGGTTGCCGAGGAGATCGTGCGCCAGCAAGACGGATTTCTGGTCCATGGCGTGTCTCACCTGCGTCCATTCAACCTCAAGATGATCGCCGACGCCATCAAGATGCACGAATCGACCGTCTCAAGGGTCACCGCAAACAAATACATGCTGACGCCGCGCGGGGTCTTTGAACTGCGTTATTTCTTCACCCATTCGCTAGCGGACACCGGCGGAGGTGATTCTCATTCCGCTGAAAGTGTCAGGCATCAGATCAAGAAACTGATCGATGATGAAAAAATGGACCATGTTCTGTCTGATGACCAAATCGTCGATATCCTGCAGGATCGTGGCATAGAGATTGCACGCCGGACAGTGGCCAAGTACCGGGAATCGATGAACATTCAGTCCTCCGTTCAACGGCGCAGGGAGAAGCGCGCCAGCGAACTCGCCGCAGATTGAAACCTGACTGATTCGAATTCACCCCTGCGGTCATTGACAAATCCGGCACTCTTGCCTACCTGCCCCCACGAATTTTTGAAGCTGCCGGGATGGCGGGAGCCGAGGCGGCAAATTTCAGTGGGAAACCTCCCGGACTTTGTCGCTTGGCGTCGAACAGACGATGTTGGAATTGCGCGAACCGCACACACATATACACTGTGCGGGCGCGTCCGCAGATTTGAGTTTGAAAGGATAGCCAGATGACCTTGCGTGTTTCAGGCAAGCACATGGACATTGGTGAGGCTTTCCGTATGCGCATCGAAGAGCGGATCGGGGATGTGATCGGAAAATACTTCGACGGGAATTATTCAGGGCACGTGACAGTGATCAAGGAGGGCTCCCGCTTTGCCGCCGATTGCAATCTGCACCTGACTTCCGGCGCGGCAATTCAGGCGGCGGGCGAAGCGCAGGACCCGCAATTGGCTTTTGATATCGCCGCCGAGCGGATCGAAAAACGCATGCGCCGCTACAAGCGCAAGCTCAAGTCGCATACAAACACGGCCGTTGCCCACGAAATCACGTACCGTGTGGTCGAATCCCTGGCCGAAGATGATGACGAGGAGGTGGCGGCCGACTATGCGCCGGCGATCGTGGCGGAAACATCAATGTCGCTCGGCACCATGTCTGTGGCGTCTGCTGTCATGGCGCTTGATCTGAAGGACGGGCCGGTTTTTGTGTTCCGCAACGCCGGCAATGGACAAGTCAATATGGTTTACCGGCGCGCAGACGGCAATATTGGATGGATCGACCCGTCGATCCTGGGCCCTGACGGCAAGGCCAATTGATTTCGACACCGTGCAGGGTCAAAAGGATACAAAAATGGATCTGAGCGATCTTTTGAAACCCCAGGCAGTTTTGTCCGGGTTGAAGGCGGGGTCGAAGAAGCAGTTGCTTCAGGTGCTGTGTGAGAGAGCCGCGCAGCTGACGGAATTGCCCGAGCGTGATATTTTCGAGACCGTTATGCAGCGCGAACGTCTCGGCTCAACCGGCACCGGAAACGGGATCGCCATTCCTCACGGCAAGCTCAAGAACCTCAAGTTTATCACCGGGGTTTTCGCAAGGCTGGACAAGCCGGTTGATTTTGAATCGTTTGATGATGAGCCGGTGGACATCGTCTTCCTGCTGCTGGCGCCCGAACAAGCGGGAGCCGATCACCTGAAAGCACTGTCGCGCATCGCCCGCGTGCTGCGGGACGCGGACATGGTTGCCAAACTGCGCGGCACGCCCGACGCCGCCGCGCTCTATTCGATACTCACTGTCCAGCAAACGTCGAACGCGGCGTGATCACCTTCAATGGATACCGACAGGCTGCAGGTCGCGGTCAACCGCTGCGTTGATCGCAATTGCACGCTCGTCTGACACCATCATCGGCTGACCGCTGGCGCCAAAAACCGCCCAAAGGTCGAGTCCGGGCTGCAAGTCAGGCAGTCCTGGAAACCGTGATTTCAAATCGTCCGACGTGATCTGGCGCACGTAGGCAATCAAGCCTTCACCAAGATGGGCAAGTTCCTGATCACTGATGGGCTGATAAACTGAGTTCACGTCATTGCTCCACAACATTGATGCTGATCCGGCGGACAAGCTTCTCCGGTTCGGGCCGGTCAAGATCCACGGACAAAAGCCCGTTCTTGAGCTCGGCGCCAAGAACACGCATTCCGTCCGCCAGCACGAATGCGCGTTGAAACTGGCGGGAAGCGATGCCGCGGTGCAGATATTCCCGGGGCTCATCTTCGCTCTGGCGGCCGCGAATGACAAGCTGGTTGTCCTCCATGGCCACATCAAGATCGCCTTCGCCAAAGCCTGCGACAGCAAGGGTTATGCGAAGCTGCTCGCCCTTTTCGCCGGCGCTGATGCGCTCGATATTGTAGGGCGGGTACCCGTCGCCGGTCTTGGCAATCCGCTCGAGCGTTTTTTCCATCGCATCAAAGCCAAGCAGAAGCGGACTGGAGAATGTCGTCATGCGTGTCATGTCATCAGCCCTCGAAAAGCGACCTTTGTGGACAAACCCGTATGGCGTTCGTCCGTGTGCTGCTGATATGGTTCTTTCTCCGGCAAGCTTCAAGTCAGCCAACAAGAATCAAAAAGGGTCAGGGACATGGCGCGAAAAATCATCATCGATACGGACCCGGGCCAGGACGACGCGGTCGCAATTCTCCTGGCTTTCGCCAGCCCCGAGCTTGATCTTGTCGGCATAACAGCGGTCGCCGGCAATGTATCCTTGGCGCTGACCCAAAAGAATGCGCGCAAGATTTGTGAACTCGCCGGCCGTCCCGACCAGAAAGTCTATGCGGGCGCCGTGCGGCCCTTGATGCGCACGCTCGTCACCGCCGAATACGTGCATGGAAAGACCGGTCTTGACGGGCCTGATCTGCCGGAGCCGGTGATGCCGCTGCAGGCTCAATACGGCGTCGATTTTATTGTGGAGACCATCATGGCATCGGCCGATGGCGAGATCACCCTGTGCGCGCTCGGACCGCTTACCAACATTGCGCTGGCGCTCATTCGCGAACCACGCATTGCGCCGAAGGTGCGGGAAATCGTTTTGATGGGGGGCGGATTTTTCGAAGGCGGCAATGTCACGCCGGCGGCGGAATTCAACATCTATGTCGATCCTGAAGCGGCCAAATCGGTGTTTGCGAGCGGTATCCCGATTGTCATGCATCCGCTTGACGTGACCCACAAGGCGCTGACGTCGCGGGTCCGGGTTGAGCGGTTTCGCGCCATGAACACCAGGGTTGGCACGGCGACGGCGCAGCTGCTCGATTTTTTCGAACGGTTCGACGAAGAGAAATACGGCACCGATGGCGGCCCGCTGCATGACCCGAATGTCATTGCGTACTTGCTCAAGCCCGAACTCTATTCGGGCCGGCTCTGCAATGTCGAGATCGAGACCGCATCTGAACTGACGCTTGGCATGACGGTCGTCGACTGGTGGGGCGCAACGGGACGCAAGCCGAACGCGCTGGTCTTGAGGGACATGGACCATGAGGGCTTCTTCGACCTTCTGAGCGAACGTCTCGCTACGCTACGATAGGGCCGCATCCACTTCTGCCGCGCTCGGGATTGCCGGCTGGGCGCCGGGCTTCAGGCAGGCCAGCGATCCTGCCGCGGAAGCGCGTTTCAAGGCCGTTTCAAGATCATGCCCGGCATCGAGCGCCGCGCCGAGAAAGCCGCAGAAGGTGTCGCCTGCGCCAACAGTGTCGACCGGCTTGATCTTGAGGGCCCGCACGGAAACGAACCCTGCGGGCGTTGCCGCAAGCGCCCCCTCGCCGCCAAGTGTCACGACAAGCTTACGCCCGGTGCGCCGGACAAACTCCTGCATGCGCTCCTTGCGGTCGGAACCAACAAGGCTCAGCGTCTCGCAGGCAAGATCAAACTCGGTCTCGTTGGCGACGGTGATGTCGGCTTTCTTCATCAAGTCTGTCGCGGCGGCATGAAAGGGCGCGGTGTTGAGGATCGAAATGGCGCCGGCATCCCTGGCCTTTTCAATCGCGGCGGCGACGGTCTTAAGCGGGATTTCAAGCTGAAGCAGGACATGATCGCCCTTCGCCATTGGCGCACTCGATGCCTGTTTGGGCGTTACCGTTGCGTTGGCGCCTTGTGCGATGACAATCATGTTTTCGCCGGTTCCGCCGACAAAGATCAGGGCAATGCCGGTAGGCGCTTTGGAAGTTGTGACACCTGACAGATCAACGCCGCCATCCTTCAGCATGGCAAGCGCCTGCGGGGCGAAAGCATCGTGTCCCACCGCGCCGACCATGCGTGTCACCGCGCCGGCGCGGCGCGCGGCGAGGGCCTGGTTGGCGCCCTTGCCGCCCGGTCCCGAAACAAAACCTGTCCCGACCAGCGTTTCACCCGGCATGGGCAGCCGGTCCGAAATTGTGGTGAGATCAAAACCGATTGAGCCGATGACAGTGATCATTGTTTTCCTCGCCCGGTTTCAATCGCCTTTTGTGCGATTGAAAAGGGCAAGGGTCAAGTCCGC
>JANNRN010000183.1:0-14392 GCA_031401375.1 Phyllobacteriaceae bacterium
GATAAAACCTTTGCGCCGTCCCGCCAAAAACCTGTGCCCTGTCTGGTTCGCTCAACCCGTCACACATCGCTTCCGCCGCATTGAGCCATTGCGCATAACCCGATTGCAACAGACACACCGGCCAGTCCGAACCCCACATCACACGATCAGGACCGAAAGCCGAAAGCACATGTTCACCATAGGGACGCAGCGCGTCCACGTTCCAGCCGCCGTCAATCTCGGTCACCAGTCCGGACAGCTTGCAATACGCGCCGGTCTCGTTCGCGATCCGTGACATGCCGCCGGCCCAAAAAGTAAACTCGTTGCGGCTCGTTGCATGGTCCCGGATCTGCGGCTTCATTGAGTGATCGACCACGGTGCGCATGTTTGGATAGCGGGTGAGTATGGTCAGAAAATTCTTCAGGTGACGCGAAAAACCCAGCGCGTCAAAGGCAAGCTCAAGATCGCTCAGCGCTGAAAACGCCCATTGCACATCGTCCCGCAACATCCAGTCGACATCGGCGATATCTTGAATCATCGGGCGCACGCCGACAAACTTCCTGTGCCGTTTCAACCTCTCCAGATGCCGCATGTGTTCGCGGTTTTCAAAATCCACCCAGCCGACCACGCCCGCCACCGACGACGACGCGTCGGCAATGCCGAGCATGTACTCGGTTTCCTCAATGGTGGGGGCCGCTTGCACCATGACCGTGCGCTCAATGCGCGCATCCAGAAGCAATGGTTCAAGGTCGCGGGGAAAATACGGTTTGGTCAACACCGGATGGTCGGCAGGCATCCAGGAATAGTCGCCGCGCGCCGGGTTCCAATAGTGCTGATGCGCATCAATCCGCATAGTCCCTCCCCTCCCTTTGGGTGATCCGCGTTGGTGTCAGGCCGCCTGGCAACCCTCACAAATGCCGCGCAGTTCGACGGTCGATTTCTTCAAGCCGAAATGATGATTTCTTGCCAGACTCTCAAGATTGGCCGGCAGCCCTTCATCGGCGATTTCAGCCACCTTCCCGCACTTCTCGCAGATTGCAAACGCAACCGTCGAATGGCTGTCACAATCATGCTGCTGGCACGCGACAAACGCATTCAGGCTTTCGAGCCGGTGCACCATTCCAAATTCGATCAGCTTTTCGAGCGCGCGGTAAACTTGCAGCGGCGCCCGGAATCCCTCGTCGCGCAAATAATCCAGAATGGTGTAGGCGCTCATCGGCACATTCGCATGAGAGATCGCGCCGAATACCAGCGACTGGTTCTTGGTCAGCCGCGTCTGCGAATGATCGTGAGTGTGATGCGCCATGACAGGCCTGCCTTTGGTATTCAATTTCCGGGTTGACGAATGTAATAACGTTACGTATTGATTCTTGCAAGGTTCGATGGTGCCAACTGGCGTCATTTGCGGGAATTCATAGCGGAAATGTCCGAAAGTCAAACGCACAAAAGCGAAAACGCGCTGGTTTTCAGCGATTTGACACTCGGCTATCGCAGTCATGCCGCCGTGCACCACCTGTCCGGCACTGTGCGGCGCGGTTCTTTGACAGCCGTTATCGGCGCCAATGGCAGCGGAAAGTCAACGCTGCTGAAGGGCGTGGTCGGCATTATCAAACCGATGTCTGGCGTCATGGACATCAGCGCTGATCAGAAAATCGCCTATCTGCCGCAGCAGTCGGAGCTGGACCGGACCTTTCCGGCGCGCGTGATCGACCTTGTCGCGCTCGGCCTCTGGTCAAAGCGCGGCCTCATGGGACGCTACTCGGCAGATGACCGCAAAAACCTTGAACGCGCCTTGTTGGCGGTCGGGCTCGAAGGCTTTGAGGAACGTTCCATCGACACTTTGTCGGGCGGTCAGCTCCAGCGCGCCTTGTTCGCCCGCGTGCTGGTTCAAGACGCTGATCTCATCCTGCTTGACGAGCCTTTCAACGCCATCGACGCCAAGACTGTCGCCGACCTGATCGCGCTGATTGGGCGCTGGCACGCTGAGAAACGCACGATCATGGTCGTGGTGCATGATCTTGAACTGGTGCGCCAGCACTTTCCGGATGCGCTGCTTCTTGCCCGAAGCCCGGTGGCGTGGGGAAACGCCAGCATCGTTCTTGCGCCCGATAACCTCCTCAAGGCCCGCAATTTCAGGGAAAGCTGGGACGAGGCCGCGCCATGGTGCGCTGAGGACCAGATGCATTCGCATGGCCACGATCATCACCACCACGCCGGCGGGCATCATTGATGAGCTGGCTTTATGCGTTCTTCATCGCTCCCTTCGCCGAATTTGGTTTCATGCAGCGCGCCCTTTTCGGCGCCGTGCTTTTATCCATCAGTTCCTGCCCGGTCGGCGTCTTCCTCATGCTGCGCCGCATGAGCCTTGCCGGCGACGCCATGGCGCATGCCATCCTGCCGGGCGCCGCCATCGGTTTTCTTTTTTTCGGCCTCGAAATTGTGCCCATGACATTGGGGGGCTTGGTTGCCGGTGTGATCGTTGCGCTGGCGGCAGGCGCGGTCTCGCGCTGGACGGTGCAAAAGGAAGATGCCTCCATGGCCGCCTTCTACCTCATCTCACTGGCGCTCGGCGTGATGATCGTCTCGATGCGCGGCTCGGCGATTGATCTCATGCATGTTCTGTTCGGTACGGTTCTGGCGCTCAACAACGAGGCGTTGATCCTGATTGCCGGCATCCTCGTCATCACACTCACCGCGCTCGCCATCTTCTGGCGCGCGCTTGTTGCCGAATGCATGGACCCGCTTTTCCTGCGCTCGGTTTCCTCTCTCGGATCGCCGGTGCATTTTCTGTTTCTCGGCCTTGTCGTCCTTAATCTGGTCGGCGGCTTTCTGGCTTTGGGCACATTACTGTCCGTCGGCCTGATGATGCTGCCCGCGGCATCTGCGCGATTCTGGACGTCGCGGGTCGAAACGATGGCGGCGCTCGCCGTGCTTTTCGGCATTGTCTCCTGCGCTTGCGGATTGCTGTTCTCCTATCATGCCTCGTTGCCGTCCGGCCCGGCCATCATCCTGTCGGCCGGCATCATTTATGGCGTCTCCGTAATCTTCGGCGAACGCGGCATCCTTAGAAACCGCACTCAAGCCCATCCGCATCGTGTTGCCTGACCAAAGGAAGCTGAACATGAAAAAGAGATTGACCTTGGCACTGACGATGGCCGCCGCGTCGGCGCTCGCTTTGCCTGCGTTTGCAGAACCGGTGAAGGTGATTGCCAGCTTTTCGATCATTGGTGATTTCGCCTCCAATGTCGGCGGTGACCGTATCGAGATCACCACCCTGGTCGGCCCCAATGGCGACGCCCATGTCTATGAGCCCAAACCCGCCGATGCGGTCGCCATGTCAAAGGCTGATGTCATCCTTGCCAATGGTCTGCACTTCGAGGGCTTTCTGCCGCGCCTCATTGAAGCCAGCGGCGCCAAGGCTCCTTTGGTGGAACTGACAAAGGGCGCTGAAATCCTGAAACCCGGGGAAGGCCATGATCACGGCCATGGTTCCTCGCAGACCGCCGAAAACGGCGACGATCATGACGCCTTTGATCCCCACGCATGGCAGTCGGTTCACAATGCGAAGGTCTATGTAAAGAACATCAGCGAGGCCTTATGCATTGCCGATCCTCAGGGCTGCGATACCTACAAGTCAAACGCGGTCGCCTACCTCGCCAAACTTGAGGCTCTCGACACCGGGATCAAAGCGGCCATGGCCGCAATTCCACCTGAAAAACGCGTCGTCATCACGTCTCATGATGCGTTCGGCTATTTTGCCCATGCGTATGAAATCACATTTCTTGCGCCCGAAGGTGTCTCAACAGACTCTGAAGCCTCCGCCGCGGACGTTGCGGCGCTGATCACGCAGATCAGGGAAGAAAAAGCCTCCGCCCTCTTTGTCGAAAACATTTCCGATCCCCGCCTGGTCGAGCAAATCGCCAGCGAAACCGGCATCAAGATCGGCGGGGCGCTCTACTCAGACGCCCTCTCAGATGCTTCCGGCCCGGCAGCAACCTACATCGACATGATGCGCCACAACGCCAGCACCCTGGAGGGCGCCATCAACGGAAGTTAAGTCGTGGATTTCACTCCCACTCGATCATCGCTTGCGGCTTGCTGGTCAAGCGTCGATCAATCACTCGGCAAATAAACTTGACATTCCAATTCTAAATGACTAGGTATCTGACTAGTTACTGATTGGATTGATATGATGAAAGTCTGGCAGGTTCAGGATGCGAAAGCGCGGTTCAGCGAGCTGCTGGATAATTGCCTCAAGGATGGGCCGCAGCTGGTCACAAAACGCGGTGTTGACAGCGCCGTGCTTGTGCCGGTGCAGGAATGGCGGCGGCTGAGCAACGCTGCCCGGCCAAGCCTGAAATCGCTGCTTCTGTCGGATGAGGCGCGCATGAACCTCGCCCTCCCGCCGCGTGGCGGGCGCCATCGCCGTGCGCCTGACGCGCTGGCCTGATTGATGTATCTCATCGACACCAATGTCATTTCCGAGCTGCGCAAGCCAAAGCCGCACGGCGCGGTTATGGCCTGGCTGAACAGCGTATCGGATGCGGACCTGCATATCAGCGCTGTGACCATCGGCGAAATTCAGGCCGGAATTGAAATCACCCTGGAACAGGACCCGGCGAAGGCCGAAGAGATCGGGCATTGGCTGGATCAGGTGTCGGGAACTTTTAACGTGCTTGGCATGGACGCGGCTGTCTTCCGCATTTGGGCCAAGCTGATGCACCGCCAGCCAGACCATTTGATCGAGGATGCGATGATTGCAGCAACGGCGGTTGCGGGCGGCCTGACCGTGGTGACGCGGAATGTGCGGGATTTTGAGGGGTTTGGGGTAGAAACACTCAACCCTTTCTCATTCAATATGAACCACGACAACTCCGTTGCTCGCAAGTCCGACTAACGTCCAATGTCCAATGAATGTTTGTCAAGTTTTCTGCTTGGCTGTTAGTAAACGGCAAGCGAGATACTCGACACCGCTGCGTGTCGAGAACGTGTCCGAAACGTCAAACCAACTTCCGTCATTCCCAGCTCCGTGATGCAGGCCCATGCATGAGCACTGGCACTCATGCCCAGTCGCATTTCGACACGCCGGAGCACATATTTCATGCTCCCGAAATGGTTGAATAATGTAAATCTTGCCATATTTTTCCAATGACCGCTCGACAGTGTCATTGAACCAAGACTTCGGCAGTTCCCAATATTTCTTTTCGCCAACCCAATCTGGGGAGTTACGCCGACCATTTTGGAGCCAACTGCCGTTTGTTGGTGAATAAGGTAGACGAATACGTATTTTTTGTCCCCTTCCGACACGCCTCAGGACGACGGGGATACGTGTTTGCTCCCAAACATATTTCAGCGTCATTCGACTTGGGCTCGCTAGTTGGAAAGGCAATCCCTCACTCCCACTCAATCGTCCCCGGCGGCTTGCTGGTCACATCATAGACCACCCGGTTAATCCCGCGCACCTCGTTGATGATGCGCGTCGCCACCCGTCCCAGAAACCCCATCTCGAACGGATAGAAATCCGCCGTCATGCCATCGACCGAGGTCACGGCGCGGAGCGCACAGACATATTCGTAAGTGCGCCCGTCGCCCATGACGCCGACGGTCTGCACTTCGGTGAGGACGGCGAAAGCCTGCCAGATTTTGTCATACAATCCGGCCTTGCGGATTTCATCGAGATAGACCGCGTCCGCCTCCTGCAGGATGCGCAGCTTGTCGGGGGTGACGCCGCCTGGCAGGCGGATGCCAAGGCCGGGGCCGGGGAACGGGTGGCGGCCGATGAAGCGCTCGGGCAGGCCAAGCTCGCGGCCGAGCGCCCGCACCTCGTCCTTGAACAATTCGCGCAACGGCTCGACCAGTTGCATGTTCATCCGTTCTGGAAGGCCACCAACATTGTGATGGCTCTTGATGGTCACCGACGGGCCGCCGGAGAACGACACGCTTTCAATCACATCGGGATAGAGCGTTCCTTGGGCAAGAAACTGCGCTGGCTTCCCCCCTTGGGCGATCTTCTTAGCCTCCGCCTCGAATACTTCGATGAACAGGCGCCCGATGGTCTTGCGCTTGACTTCCGGATCCGCTTCGCCTTCCAGCGCATTGATGAACATGTCGGCGGCGTCCACATGGACGAGCGGAATGTTGTAGTGCCCGCGGAACATGTCGAGCACTTCCCGCGCCTCGTTCTTGCGCATCAAGCCGTGGTCGACGAAAATGCAGGTCAGCTGGTCGCCGATGGCTTCGTGGATCAGCACCGCCGCGACGGAGGAATCAACGCCGCCGGACAGACCGCAGATGACTTTGCCAGCGCCGACCTGATCCCTGATTTTAGCGACCATTTCCTTCGCGTAAGCCGCCATCGACCAATCGGATTTAAGGCCGACGATGTTGTGAACGAAATTGGCCAAGAGCCTGCCGCCGTCCGGCGTATGCACGACTTCCGGGTGGAACATCGTGGTGTAATATCTGCGGGACTCATCCGCCGCGATGGCAAAGGGCGCATTCTCCGACGTGCCGATCACCTCGAAACCTTCGGGCAACTTGGTCACCCGGTCGCCATGGCTCATCCAGACGGGGTAGTGCCTGCCGGTTTCCCACAGTCCGTCAAACAGCGGGCTGGGCTTCTTGATCGTCACTTCTGCGCGGCCGAACTCGCGCGCGTGCCCGCCTTCCACCTCCCCGCCCAGTTGCAGGCACAGGGTCTGCTGGCCGTAGCAAATGCCAAGGATCGGCACGCCGGAATCAAACACCGATTGCGGGGCGCGCGGCGAATCCTTGTCGAGCACGGAGGCAGGGCCGCCGGAGAAAATCACGCCCTTCGGCTTGAGCTTCTCAAAGGCGGCGCCAGCTGATTGAAACGGATGAATTTCGCAATAGACACCGGTTTCGCGCACGCGCCGCGCGATCAGCTGGGTGACCTGACTGCCGAAATCGATGATGAGAATGGATTGATGCGTTGTGCTCATGGCGGGCGTGTAGAGAAAAACCTGGCAAGGCGCAACGTGCTGGCACCCTTTGTCACACGCTCAATCAGGTGCTTGAACTTGTCAGCATGGCCTTTGATCAATACTTGCATTTTTCTTCTTGCCGATGAAACGTGCCGGCAATTGGATGTTTGGTTTTCGCTCGAGATGTCGATGTCAACACCCGTGTTCCGCTTTGCGCCAAGTCCCAACGGGCGGCTACATCTGGGCCATGCCTATTCGGCGCTGCTCAATGAAAGACTGGCGCGCCAGACCGGAGGGCGGCTCCTGCTGCGCATCGAGGACACGGATCCGGCGCGCAGCAAGCCGGAGTTCGTGACAGGCATCATCGAGGATCTTGCCTGGCTCGGCATTGTGTTTGAAACGCCTATGCGCCGGCAAAGCGAGCACATGAATGACTATCGCGCCGCGCTTTCGAAACTTGACGCGATGGGGCTCATCTACCGATGCTCGTGCACCCGCTCGCAGCTTGCGGCAACAAACGCAAACCCGGCGGACCCGGATGGCCAGCCGTTTTATCCGCAAACCTGCAGGGCGCACGGGGCAAAGCCCGGCGTGCCCTTTGCGCTGCGCCTCAAGATGGATGAGGCGATGGCGCGCCTGTCACGTCCCCTGAAAATGCCGGGAAGCGTCGAGAGGACCCTCGATCCTTCGCTCTGGGGCGACGTCATCCTGGCGCGCAAGGATACCGGCGCGAGCTATCATCTGTCAGTGGTCATTGACGACGATTTGCAGGGCGTCACCCATGTCGTGCGCGGCGCCGATATGGCGGCGTCGACATCGATACATCTTCTCCTGCAAGAGCTTTTCGGCATGCCGCATCCCGCCTATCGCCACCATGACCTCATCATGCATGACGCGCGGCGAAAACTGTCAAAATCGCATGGCGACCAGTCGCTGCTTCAACTGCGCAGCCAGGGCGCGAGCGCCGCCGATATCCGCCTTATGCTGGGTTTTGCCTGAAGATCAACGCGCTGCCGCCCACGCGAGAACAGTGCCGGTGGCGCCGGCGAGCCGCTCGTCAATCACGTGCAGATATTGCGTCCAGTCGGCAAAACCTGTCAGCGGCTCGGCCCCATCCGAAATGCCGCGCAGCCCGATCAGCTCGACGCCAAATTGCTGACAGGCGCGCATCAGCGCGAACGTCTCCATGTCGACCATATCTTCCTCGATGGAATCGTAGGCCCCTCCCGACACAATATTGGCGCCCGTTGACAATGTGGCAACGGAAATGCCCGGCACAAGATGAGGCAGCGCGAGCGTGCGCGGCAGATCAAGAAACGGCGTGCGGCCCTTCTCAAAACCGAGCGGCGACGCATCCATGTCACGATAGCTGACTGATGAAACCTGATAGACCCCGCATTGCTCAAGATGCGTTGATCCGGCGGACCCCACTGACACGACGACATCCGGTAACAAGTCACGCTGCCTTAACTCACTCAGCGCCATCGACAGCGCAATCCCCGCCTCGACCGGACCGACGCCGGTGATGAGCGGCGTGAAATGCGCGCGCAGATGCGGGCCATATTCGGCCTGCGTCGCCATGACGAACATGATGCGCTTGCCATTCATTGTCACGACGCAGTCGGCATTTTTCATGTGTGCAGCGATGCCAACAAATGGGGGGCGCGTCAATTCAGCCAGAAGATCGACCCGTTCAGGAGGCTCGCGAAAGCCACCCATGCGGCATAGGGCACAAACAGCCCGGCCGCGGGTGGATCAATGCGCCGGGCGGTCGCAATGAAACCGATGATGGCCGCGAGCAGCGCAAGGATGATGACGAGCGCAAGTCCGATGCTTTGCGCAGCGAAGAAGGACGGCGACCAGAGAAAATTAAGGCCAAGCGCCAGCCACCACAGCTTCATCGCAGCGCCCGTGCGCTCACGTTCAAACACCCGCCAGCCGGCAATTGCGATCATCACATAGAGCAATGTCCACACCGGTCCGAATATCCAGTTCGGCGGATTGAAAAACGGTTTGGCAAGACCCGCATACCATTCATCCGGCATGGAGAAGAGACCGATGGCGAGCCCGCCGCCGGTAACCAGTATGAGAAAACCGGCAAGAGAGACATAGCTGCGCAGCATGGGCGGGTTTCCTTGTCAAATGCCTGACTTTGATCAGTCGGGTTGTTTTTCCATCACCGACACGAAAAAGCCGTCAGTGCCGGTCAGGCGCGGCGTCAATGTCACGCCATACGAAGTGAAATAGGTTTCTTCCGGGCGAAGTCCAGGAACATGGGCTGCCATGCGGGCTTGATGATCGGCGAACGAATACTCGGGATTGCTGGCACGGAAGCTTTCCACCTGGTTCGCATTTTCCTCGGGGAACAGCGAACACGTGATGTACACCAGCCGGCCGCCGGGCTTCACATATTTCTTTGCAGATTCAAGAATGGCGGATTGCTCGCCAGCGCGCTGAGACAACTGCCGCTCGCTCAAGCGCCACTTGGCATCCGGCCGCCGCCGCCATGTGCCAGCGCCCGTGCAGGGCGCGTCGATGAGGACGCAATCCATCCCGGCCTCCAGCGCGCCGATGTCCGCCTTGGCGGCATGAACCTGCACATTGCGTGTTTCGGCTCGCTTCAATCGCTCGAAAATCGGCGCAAGCCGTGTCTTGTCAGAATCGGTGGCGTGAATCTGACCCTTGTTTCCCATCATCGAGGCCAACGCCAACGTCTTGCCGCCGCCGCCCGCGCAAAGGTCCAGCACCGATTCCCCGGCCTTGGCGCCGCTCATCAGCGCGACAATCTGCGAGCCCTCGTCCTGGATTTCAAACCAGCCCTTCTGGAACGCCGGCTCCGCCTGAGCATTCGGCTGGCGGTAGTCGCGCGGACCCGCGGGGATGCGGATGGCGTCGGCGGCGCGGGAAGACGGCATCGCCCCTATTGCGGAAGCCAGTTCCGCCAGCACTTTCTCGCGTGAGGAGAGCAAGCGGTTGATCCGAAGATCGACGGGCGGGCGCTGCGCCAGCGCCCTTCCCTCGCCAACCAGTCCGCCATCAAACAGCGCCGCGAGTTTTTCCGCCGCCCATCCGGGCATGTTGGCCTGGATGTGGACGGGCGCTTCCGCAATGTCCGCCTCAACAAAATGCGCCAGCATGGATGCACCGGGCATGGATGGAGCGAACCGGTCGCCTTGCAGTTTTTCAGCGAGCGAATCCGGTGTTTCGTCCCAGCTGTCGAGCAGTGCAGCAAATACCAGGCCAGCCGGATCATCTGTCTGCATGCGCCAGCCCAGAGAGAGCTTCCGGCGCAGCACATCATAGACAAGATTGCCAATGGCGGCCCGGTCGCTGGAGCCGGCAAAACGGTGCGACAAGCCCCAATCCTTCAAGGCATCCGCCACGGGCCGGTGCCGCAGCGCCATGTCTTGCAGCACTTCGGCAGCTGCCGCAATTCTTCCGCCCAGGCGCATTTTCGGTCCTTTCCCGTCAGAGCTCTTGATGGACAGGGGTCTAGCGGCTTGCTGCTCGGAAGGCCATGCCAAACACGAAAATGCCCGGAACTTGAGGCCCGGGCAAACCTTGCATTGCAGGTGATATCAGGCGAGGTCGAAGCGGTCGGTGTTCATCACCTTGGTCCAGGCGGCGGCGAAGTCATGGACGAACTTCTCTTGTGCGTCCGCCTGACCATAAACCTCGGCCAGCGCCCGCAGTTGCGAGTTCGACCCGAAGATGAGGTCCACTCGCGTTCCAGTCCACTTCAGCGCGCCGGTCTTGCGGTCATGGCCTTCATACAGGCCCTCCGCTCCTGCCGCCGGCTTCCACTGCGTGCCGGTGTCGGTGAGGTTGACGAAGAAGTCTGTAGTCAACTGGCCGGGACGCATGGTGAAAACGCCGTGCTGTGCCTGACCGAAGTTGGCGTTCAAGACACGGATGCCACCGACAAGGACGGTCATCTGCGGAGCAGTCAGCCCCAAGAGCTGTGCCTTGTCGATCAGCAATGCTTCTGCCGACACACTGTAGGCCTTTTTCTGGTAGTTCCGGAACCCGTCCGCCACCGGCTCAAGCGCGGCAAAGCTCTCCACATCGGTCTGCTCCTGAGTGGCGTCGGTGCGGCCTGGCGTGAACGGAACCGTCACGGCATGGCCTGCGGCCTTGGCAGCCTGCTCGACGGCTGCAGAGCCGCCCAGAACAATCAAGTCAGCCAGTGAGACTTTTTTGCCGCCGGAAGCCTGCACATTGAACGCGCGCTGGATTGCCTCAAGGGCGGCCAGAACTTTTTCGAGCTGCACAGGCTCGTTGGCCTCCCAGTCTTTTTGCGGCGCCAGGCGAATGCGCGCGCCGTTTGCACCGCCGCGCTTGTCCGAACCGCGGAACGTGGAGGCCGAGGCCCAGGCCGTTGCGACCAGTTCCGAAATGGACAGGCCTGACCCGAGGATTTTCGCCTTCAGATCCGCGATGTCGGCGGAATTGACCAGCGGGTGATCGACGGCGGGGACCGGATCTTGCCAGATCAGATTTTCGGCTGGCACTTCTGCGCCAAGATACCGTACTTTCGGTCCCATGTCGCGGTGGGTCAGCTTGAACCAGGCGCGGGCGAATGCGTCGGCGAACGCTTGCGGGTTCTGGTGAAAGCGGCGCGAGATTGGCTCATAGATCGCGTCCATGCGCAACGCCATGTCGGCGGTGGTCATCATCGGGCGGTGCTTGATCGACGGATCATGCGCATCAGGGATCATGTCCTTTTCAGCGACGTTTACCGCACGCCATTGATTTGCGCCCGCAGGGCTTTTCGAAAGTTCCCATTCATAACCGAACAGCGTGTCAAAATAGCCATTGTCCCATGTGGTCGGGTTCGGCTTCCACGCGCCTTCAATGCCGCTGGTCGTGGTATGGATGGCGTTGCCGCTGCCAAGGGCATTTTTCCAGCCAAGGCCCATTTCTTCGATAGCGGAGCCTTCCGGCTCGCGTCCCACCAGCGTCGGATCGCCCGCGCCATGGGCTTTGCCGAATGTGTGGCCGCCCGCGACAAGCGCCACCGTCTCTTCGTCATCCATCGCCATGCGCTTGAAGGTCTCGCGGATGTCGCGGCCTGAGGCGACCGGGTCCGGATTGCCGTTTGGGCCTTCCGGATTCACATAAATCAGCCCCATCTGCACGGCGGCGAGCGGGTTTTCGAGCTGACGATCACCCTCATAGCGCTTGTCGCCAAGCCAGGTGTCTTCATTGCCCCAATAAATATCTTCCTCCGGCTCCCACACATCGGCGCGGCCGCCGCCAAAGCCGAAGGTCTTGAAGCCCATCGATTCCAGCGCGCAATTGCCCGCCAGAATCATCAGGTCGGCCCAGGAAATCCGGTTGCCGTACTTCTGTTTGACCGGCCAAAGCAGGCGGCGGGCCTTGTCGAGATTGCCGTTATCCGGCCAGCTGTTCAGCGGCGCGAAGCGCTGCGTGCCGGTGGAGGCGCCGCCACGGCCATCTCCGGTGCGGTAGGTGCCGGCGCTGTGCCAGGCCATGCGGATAAACAGCGGACCATAATGGCCCCAATCGGCCGGCCACCAATCCTGCGAATTGGTCATCAGCGCGAATATGTCGTTCTTCAGCGCCTGAAGATCAAGCTTCTTGAATTCATCAGAATAGCTGAACGCCGCGCCCATCGGGTTGGAGAGCGCAGAGTGCTGATGCAGGATTTTGAGGTTCAATTGGTTCGACCACCAATCCCGGTTCGAACGTGCGCCTGACGTCGCTTGTTTGGCAGCCCCGTGCATGACCGGGCACTCACCGGTTTTTTCGACTTTCGCGTCCATTTGTCTCTTCCAATATTGCGTCAAACCGCTTTCAAGCCGGTTCAAAACGTCTTCCACACCGGCACGCCTGCTCGCCGTGCCCTCTCACCGCACCATGCACCATAATGGCGGCGCTGCGATGCCATTTGTTAAATGTTTCCGATAATATCAAATTGTCTCTTTTAGGCCATCTGAGAATATGAAACAAACACACCCGGCGTAGTGATGCGCCGGATGCAATTCCAGTAAAGCGCCAACCTCAGTCGCGGCCAAGCAGCGACTTCCAGATGATCGCTCCAAGCGCAGCGCCTGCAAGCGGGGCTACCCAGAACAGCCAGACCTGTCCCAGTGCGCCCGTGTCGGCGAAAATCGCCGCGCCAAGTGAGCGCGCCGGATTGACCGATGTGTTCGAGACCGGGATCGACACGAGATGGATCAGCGTCAGCCCCAGGCCGATGGAGATCGGCGCAAAACCGGCGGGCGCCAGCTTCGAGGTTGAGCCCAGAATGATGATCAGGAAAACCGCCGTCATCACCACTTCCATGACCAGAACCGCCGCCATGGAATAGCCGCCGGGCGAAAGTTCGCCAAATCCGTTTGACGCAAAACCGCCGGCGACAAAGCCAGCCTTGCCCGACGCGATGAAATAGAGCACCGCAGCGCCGGCAATGCCGCCCGCGACCTGGGCAATCCAGTAGCCGATCATGTCCTTGAACTCGAACCGTCCGCCAACCGCCAGACCGAGCGTCACCGCCGGATTAAAGTGCCCGCCGGAAATGCCGCCGACCGTGTAGGCCATCGTCAACACCGTCAGACCAAACGCCAGTGATACACCTAAAAGTCCGATGCCAACGCCCGGAAATGCCGCTGCCAATATGGCGCTGCCGCAGCCGCCAAAAACGAGCCAGAATGTGCCGATGAACTCGGCGCTCAGTTTGTTCTTCATGATTTGTCTCCCCGAATCATAAGTTTCAGCGCGCAGTTTTCATAAGCGAATTCAAATTTTGGGGAAAGCGCCGGAACAGGGCGCAGGCAGCGTGCAGTCAAGCGCCCAGGGCGAGCCGCCACGCCAAAAGCGCCCACATTGCGCCCAGTATCAAAAATCCGGCGATGAAAGCGGGGCGGCGGAAGCGCAGCCTGTTGCTTGTCACATGCACATAAGCATGACCAAGGCGCGACAGCGCGAATGCCCAGGCGAGCGCGATGGCAATTGTTCCCGCCGCGCCAAGCACAAACAGCGTCAGGCAGCACACATAGAACAGAACAGGCAACTCAAACTGGTTGATGAGATTGCGTATCGCGCTGGCGCTGCGCTCGGGCTCGTTTCCCGTTATCCTGAACTGTCCGGGCTTTGCCTCGCCGGCCGCAACCGCAGCGTAGCGGCGGCGTGAGCCCAGTGCATAAATGCCGTAGGTCAGCCCTGCCTGCACCAACACCGGCCAAAAGATCGCCTCACCCTGCATGTTAAACTCCAGATAATTGATCAGAGACCTTTTGAGAATTCGTTCTGCCGAGTCAACTGCTGTGGTTTTCGAGAACCGGAGCGCAGTGGATTTTATATCCATGAGCACCGGAAGCGTAGACAACCGCATCAGATGGCCGGAAGAGTAGAATTGTCGAATGGTCTCTTAGTGTCTGTTCAAGAATTCAATGTCGAGAGTCAGATGGTGTGGTTTTGTGAGCACCGGAGCGGAGCGAACTTTT
>JANNRN010000184.1:0-6738 GCA_031401375.1 Phyllobacteriaceae bacterium
TCAGCTCCGCTTCAATTTCGGATCAAGCGCATCGCGCAAACCGTCACCGACAAGATTGATGCAAAGCACGGTGATGAGGATCGCCAGACCCGGCATCATCATGATCCATGGTGCGGCGGAAATGAATTCACGCGAATCTGCGAGCATCGTGCCCCATTCAGGCATCGGCGGCTGGGCGCCAAGACCGAGAAACCCAAGCCCGGCGGCCTCCAGAATCGCATCCGAAACACCCAAGGCCGCCTGTACGATCAGCGGCGCAGCGCAATTTGGAAAAACAGTGCGGCACATCAGCCGAAGCGGGCGCACGCCCGCAACCTTTGCCGCCATGACGTAGTCCTTGGCAAGTTCTGCGAGCGCGGAAGCGCGCACCAGGCGCACATAGCGCGGCAGATAAACGATCGTCACGGCGATGATCGTATTGGTCAGACTGGGTTCAAGCACCGCCATGATCAAAATGGCAAGCACAAGACTTGGGATCGAGACAATGAGATCCATGACGCGAATGACGATGATATCGAAAAGGCCGCCAAACCAGGCCGTCGCCAGCCCGAGCGCGACGCCGAGAACCATCGAAACCGACATGACGGCGACGCCGATGAACAGCGAAATCCGTGCGCCGTGCATGAGCCGCGACAGCATGTCCCGTCCGAGCGCATCCGTGCCAAGCGGAAACGCCCATTGACCGTTTTCTGTCCAGACGGGCGCCAGCCTGGTAAATTCCCGGTACTGTTCCAATGGATCGTGCGGGGCCAGAACCGGCGCGAACAGCGCCAAGAATACGACGATCCCCAATATCCAAAGGCCGATCACGGCGCCCCGGTTCTCTTGAAACGACTTCCAGAACGAAAGCAAAGGTCCCGCGGGCGCCGCAAACTCGGCCTGTTGGATATCAATGGCCATGGCGTATCCTCGGATTGATGAGACCGTAGAGAAGATCAATGACGATGTTGACCACGATCACCACGAGGGCAATCAGCATGATCCCGCCTTGCAGGGCGGGATAGTCGCGCCGCCCGATTGAATCGATCAGCCACTTGCCGACGCCGGGCCATGAAAAAATCGTTTCAGTGAGCACGGCTCCCGCCAGCAGGGTGCCCACTTGCAGGCCAATGACTGTGACGACGGGAATGAGCGCATTTCTCAATGCGTGAACGCCGATCACCCGCCGTGCCGACAAGCCTTTGGCACGCGCTGTGCGCACGTAATCCTCCTCGAGCACTTCCAGCATGGAAGAACGCGTCATCCGCGCGATCACGGCAAGCGGCACGGTGCCGAGCACAATGGTGGGCAATATGAGATGGCGCACAGCGTCGCCAAAGGCGCCCTTCTGGCCGGAGAGGAGCGAGTCGATCAGGGCAAAACCGGTGACCGGCGGATAGAAATATTTGATGAGGTCAACGCGCCCCGACACTGGCGTCAGGCCCAGTGTGTTGGACATGACGAGAATGAGGATCAGTCCCCACCAAAAGATCGGCATCGAATAACCGGTCAGCGCCGCGCCCATCAGCGCCTGGTCGGTATAGGTGCCCCGCCGCGCCGCCGCGAACACGCCTGCTGGCACACCAAGCAGAACCGCGAAAATCATCGCGCTGAGCGTCAGTTCCAGCGTTGCCGGAAACAGTTTGAGGAATTCTTCGGTGATCGGCGTTTTCGACACCAGCGAAATACCAAAGTCGCCATGCAAAATGCCGTAGCAATAGTCAAAAAACTGCTTCCAGACGGGCTGGTCCAACCCCATTTCGTGACGCAGCTGCGCCAGCCTTTCAGGGTCAATGCCGCGTTCGCCGCGACGCACTTCGATCGGATCTCCGGGCACCAGCCGCACCATCAGGAACGTGATGAACATCAACGCGACGAAAGTGGGCACTGTTAGCGCAACGCGCTTGAGGAAGAACTTGATCATGCAACCCGCCCGTTGGTGAAAAGGGCAGGGTTTCCCCTGCCCTTGCTATTTGCGGGTTATTCCGGAACGTCGACGTTCTGGAACTCATGCGCGCCGAACGGCGAGACCTTGTAACCGGTCACTCCCTTGCGGATCGGCTCGAACACCGTCGAATGCGCAATGTTCATCCATGCCACTTGGTCATGATGGATTTTCTGCATTTCCTGGTAGAGCTTGGTGCGCTCGGCCTGGTCAGTCAAAGTGCGCGCCTTCATCATGTTCTCGTTGAACTTGGCGTCACACCATTTCGACAAGTTCTGTCCGGCAGGTTTTCCGTCCTTGTCGCAACCGGCAAGGAAGAAGAAATTGTCCGGATCGCCATTGTCGCCCGTCCAGCCGAGCAGGCCCATTTGATGCTCGCCCGCCTGCAAACGCTTGCGGTACTCGCCCCATTCATAGGAGACCAGCTTGGCGTTGACGCCTACTTTGGCAAGATCCGCCTGCATCATTTCAGCCATGCGCTTGCCGTTCGGATTGTAGGGACGCTGAACCGGCATGTACCAGAGGTCGGTTTCCAGCGCCGTCACACCGGCTGCGGCGAGCATTTCCTTGGCCTTTTCAGGATTGTATTCATAGTCCGCCGTGGCCTCGTCATATGACCACATGGTCGGCGGGATCGGGTTTTTCGCCCGCTGTCCGGCACCCTGATAGACTTCCTTCAGGATGGCGTCCTTGTCGATCGCCATGGCAATGGCCTGACGCACTTCCACCTTGTCGAACGGCGGCTTCTGCGTCTGCATGGACAGGTAGCCGATGTTGAGGCCGGCCTGCTCGAGCACTTCCACGTCAGCATCGGCCTTCATCGCAGGAAGGTCGGCCGGGTTTGGCGCGATCATGATCTGGCATTCATTGGCCTTGATCTTGGCGTAACGCGCAGTCGGATCTGGCGTGATGGCGAAGATCAGATCATCAACCTTGGGCTTGCCCGCCCAGCCCTCAAACGCCTTGAAACGAATGACGGCGTCTTTCTGGTAATCAACGAAAGAGAACGAGCCGGTGCCGACCGGGATTTGGTCGAACTGTTCAGGCGTGCCCTTGTCGGAGAGGAACTTTGCGTATTCAGCGGAGTGAATGGTGGCAAAATCCATGGCAAGGTTGGCGATAATCGGGGCATTCGGCTCCTTGAGCTTCATGACCACGGTCAGGTCATCGGCGCCCTTGGTGATCGAATCCAGAAGATCCGGCATCCCCATGTCGTTGAAGTAGTCGTAGGAGCCTGCCGACACGGTCGCATACGGATGATCAGCCTTCCACATGCGCTCGAATGACCAGATCACGTCTTCGGCTGTCAGGTCACGGCTTGGCGTGAAACCGTTGACGCCCGAATGAAACTTGACGCCGGCGCGCAACTTGAAGGTGATCGTCTTGCCTTCGTCGGTGATCTCATAGCTCTCGGCCAGGGCCGGCTCCGTTGTCGTCGATCCCGGCGCAAACTGCACCAGCTTGTTGTAAACGGGGCGGGCCGCATCAAGGCTGGTCCCGGTTGTATTGATGGATGGCGAAAAGTTCTCAGGCGAGCCTTCTGAACAATAAACGAGGCTCTTGGCGTAAGCGCCAGAGCTCAGCACTGTCACCAAAGCGGTGGCAGCGAGGAGTTTCTTCCAGTTTCCCATGTTTTTTGCCTTTGTGTTTTTCAAAGCGTGCGGGGTCGCAAAACCCCGAACTGGCCCTATCTCATTCCGTTTGATTTCGCTTGGCAAGAGGATAAGACTCGAAAACACGTTCGAACTGACTGAATTTGCAAATTATTTGACTGAAAGACCTCCGGATGAAGAGCGCAATCTATCCGAGCCTGCATGCAAAGACTGCTTACGTCACGGGAGGGGCGGGCGGCATCGGCGAATTTCTTTCGCGCGCCTTCGCCGCACAGGGCGCGCGCGTAGGGATTGTGGACATTGACGCAGACGCAGGGGCAAAACTTGCCGAACAACTCAATGCCGAAGGACATGCCGCCAGGTTTGCAGCCTGCGACCTGCGCGACATTTCCGCGCTGCAGTCCGCCTTGTCGTCACTGCGCCAATCAATCGGCCCGGCGGATATTCTCGTCAATAACGCAGCGCACGACCAGCGTCACAACTGGCGCGACATGACGCCGGAATATTGGGACGAGCGCATGGCGGTCAATCTCAAGCACATGTTCTTTGCGATACAGAAGGTCGCGCCGGACATGATTGAAAAGAACGATGGTTCAATTATCAATTTCTCCTCAACGTCATGGAAACTGAAAATGGGCGCCATGCCCGCCTACACCACGGCGAAAGCGGCGGTTCATGGCCTTACGCGCTCATTTGTCATGGAATTTGGCAAGCACAACATTCGCGTCAACACGGTCTATCCGGGCTGGATCATGACCAAACGGCAAAGGGAGCTGTGGTTTGACGAGGCGGGGCAGAAATTGCTTGATGAGAACCAGGCCATGCGTGGTTTGATCCAGCCAGAGGATGTCGCCAATCTCGTCATGTTCCTCAGCGCCGATGACTCAAAGTTCTGTTCGGGCCAGGAGTTTACCGTGGATGGCGGCTGGATATGAGAGACCTTTTGATAAATCCGCCCCGCTGAGTCAGCTGGTGCGGTTTTCGAGAACCGGAGCGGAGCGAACGTGTGTTCGTGCGCACCGGAAGCACAGAATGCCGCATCAGATGGCCGGCAGGGCGGATTTAGCAAAAGGTCTCTGAGAACCGGGGGCGAATTGCTTCGCCCCCGGTGTCAGTTCACGCAACCACCGTTGCGCGCAGGCAGAAGCCGGTGTCGTCATAGTTGTTGTTATGCGAGCCGGGCGTGCTGCCGATGATCGTGCGGTCATAGACGTAAAGCTCGATCACATAGCCGCAAGGTGTCATGCCGCCCGTTGCAAGCGTCCACGCATCGCCAGGCGAAAAGGCCGTTTGCGAAGTGGTGGACGTTGCCGTTGACGGCGACGGCGGGCTGAGACTTGCCGGCTTTGTAACCAGATCCCAGCGGCCAAAATGCTGGTGCCTTGCCACGAAGTGACCATTGAGTGTCTGACCCTTGGCAAAGTCCTTGCAATCACCGCCGCTGTCAATCTGGACATTGGCCTCAGGCTGGGTGTGGTTGAGCTGGATTGCATGCCAGGCTGTGGCGCCGAGGAACCCGCCTGAACTGTCGTACATTTCCAGCCGGATTTCCCACTTGGCATTGCCAAGACCGCCAGTTTCCCACCATCCGAGCATGTTGAACACGTTCTGGCTCGGATCGACGTAATTGACGAAGCCATCAGCGTCCGGCGTGATCAAGACCGGCGGATTGATGCCGCTGGCGATGATGAACTTGGTGCGGACATTGAATTCGTCCGCAGTTCCCTGTTCCCTCGTCACCAGCCGGTACTTGCGTCCGCTCGCGGCAAAGGACGCGGGCACATCAGCCTGAATATTGACCCTTCCGCCGAACGGACACAACCGGTGCAGCACATCAACATCCGTGCCCCATTCCGCAAACACGGCGCTGGGTTTCGTCATGCCATTGCCAAACACGCTGATCTGGCTGACGCTGACGCCGCCGATAATGTCGATGAGGCCGGTTCCGCCAACTGACAGCGGCTTGATCTCGACATGGGCATCCAGACGATTGCCCCAATGGGGAACAGCATCGGGATCGGTGGTTGATGGCGGGCTGTTCCACGACAGCACCGCCCGTATCCGCCCGATCTTCGGCTTGTCGCAGCCTCGCCTGCGCTCCGCCAGATTTGCCGGCAGCCCGACAAAATACTGCAGGCCGTCGGCCGGGATCGACGCATAGTCATGAACTTTGACCGACGCGGTGCCCAGATATGACCATTGGCAGGTGTCATCCCAATCCACCCAGAATGCCACATACTCGGTGCTTCCGGCAGTGCACGGGCCGCCGGAGAAGCCACTGGACTTCTTGACAGTCAGGGAACCGATCAGCCATTCGCGGTTATAGTCAAGACCGAGGCAATGCAGTTCTTCGAAAGACACATCGCCCTTGGTTTTGTCGAGGGCCTTCAATATTTCGGCCCAGTTGATGTTTGCCGCGGCGAACTCGGATATGGTGTCAACCACAGACAATTCGTTGGACGCGGCCGCCAGCTTGGCGGCCATGACATGTTTCATCGCAAAGCGATGCGGGGCAACAGCGGCGTCGGATTTCGACTGATACTGATGGGCAAGGAATTTCAGGTCCGGTTCCGGCGGCGGCGGCAGATCAAGCGGCTCGAACATGACCGGCTGGAGCGCCAGAGGGATTTTCTTCACCGCATCCACTGCTTCCAGCACGTCAAACACACGCCAGCGCCGGGGTTTGATCTGGATATGCACATTGACGGTGTTGCCCCAGACTTGCGTCCAGTTCGGCTGTCCGGCCGGAGGCGCGGATTGCCAGGACAGGATGGCGCGCACTTTGGGCAGAACAGGCCGTCCGCAATAGTCGCGGTTCGGCTGCAGCGGATGGGTTACCACATAGCTGAGCGGCTTGGTTGAATCACCGGCGCAGTCGCGCCCGCCCGGGATGTCATGCGCATTGAAGGCGACAAGGCCGACATCCTGCCATCCCGACCCGTAGTCGATGTAAAACCGCACGAACTCTTTCGAGCCCGCATGACACAGATCGCCCATATATCCCGACGGGCGTTTGATCAGGACAGTGGCTTCCAGCATGTCCATGTCGGGGTTGAAAGCGACGCAGGTCAATTGCTCATAGGAAGTGTGGCTCGAAAGTTTGAGCGCCGCCTTGAACTTCAAGTGCGGATTGGTTCCAAAATGGTTCGGATTTTGCAGCATCAACTGCTGAAAATTGATGCGCTCCTTCATGAATTCATG
>JANNRN010000185.1:0-7637 GCA_031401375.1 Phyllobacteriaceae bacterium
GCGGTCACGACGTCTTCGCCTGCCTGACGCGCCGGGCTGCCCTCCGGCGATGCCAGCACCGTGTCCCATGGGTTGCCAAGAGCGGAAATTTTTGTTTCGGCATCTGCCAGAAGCGCGCTGACATTTTCCGCTGTTGCCGGATCGATGGATTTCACCAGATCGTCCAGCCCAGCGCGCTCTTTGCCATTGGCGTCACCCGTCCAGACATTCTTGATGCCCTGCAGATCATAGATAAAGTCCTGATGCGTTGTGTCGGAGAAGCACGAATGCTCGTCTTCCTGATCGCCCGAATCCAAAGCAACGGCGAGACGCTCGGACATCAGCTCGAACCCGGCGAGAATGGCCATACCGTTCACCATGCGGCCCACGGCTTCGCGCTGCGGCAGACCTTTGAACATTGCGGCATAACCATCCGGCCGGTCAATCTGCCAGGCAGTGGCGAGGCCCGAAAGGTCATCGACCAATTGTTTGGCGGCAAACCTCAAATAGCTGCGCCTGCGCTCATTGGCGGGCGTTCCTGCCACGTAGTCAGATGCCGGGCGCGCGCCGGGGCCGTCTACCGACAGGTCCTGGCCCCAAAGCAGAAATTCAACCGCGTGCCAGCCGGTCGTCACATTGGCTTCATCGTCGGCCTGATTGGCCGCGACGATCGCTTCCAGAGTCAAATCCTGGCTGGAGTTGATCAGCCCGGCCTTCGGGTTGCCCTGCACATAATCGATGGCCGCTTCGTTCATCGGCCATGCATTGATGCGTCCTTCGACTTCCTCGATCGGGCCGTCATAAAACCGGAACACTTCCGTCACCAGATATGCAGGGCGCGCCTTCACCCAGGCGCTTCTTGATGCGGCCAGTGTTTCTTCGTTCGGATTGACCAGCAGTTCATCTATTGCCTGATCCAGCGACTGTGTCGCCGATACCGCCGCCTGATAGCTCAACGCAACAAGATCGACGTAAGCCTCGATCTGCGGCCTGGCGTCATAGTTGAAGGCGTTTGGGTCCGTTGAGGCAAGGGCATATGAAGTGGGCGCTCCACCGCCGCCTTCTCCGCCCTGTTCCCCGCCTTCGCCAGCTGGTTCGGTCTCAGCAATGCGCGTCAGATGCGAATTGGCGAAACCGCCAATACTGGGTCCGATCTGCGGCGCTGCAATCGCCGCACCGATGGTGTGCGTATCAGCCAGGGACCCTGCAAGCACAAAGCTGCCGATCCCAAACCAGAGCTTGGTCTTGTTCATTTCACCCTCATTCGTGGTTCAAGGTCACGATGTTGCGGTTCAAGAGTTAGTCACAGTCTTTGGCACTGGCAAGTGGAATCTTGCTGGCATCGTCAGATTGGAATAAGTCTAAACTATTGCTTTTATTAGAATAATTCCAAGTAACGTGATGAAGTGCGGCTTGCCAACGCGACTGAGTTTCACTTATGTGGAGGCGTTCCTCACCGCTGGCCTTGACCCCGCGCTTGATTTGGAGACCTGACATGCAGATGACCATTGCGGGCGTCCTAACGCCGGAAGACCTTACGAAAGTGCGGGAGGCGTTTGACCGCGCCACATTCGTTGACGGTCGCGAGACTGCCGGTTGGGCGGCCAAGGCCATGAAAAACAACACGCAGGCGAGGGCGGCTGATCCCGCCATGGATGCGGTGCGCGCGCTCGTCAAGGAACGTGTGACGGGCAATGCGCTTTTTGCCATCGCCGTGCGGCCAAAGCAGTTGTCATCACTTCTGTTCGCCCGCTATGCGCCCGGCATGGAGTACGGCGCGCATATTGATGATGCGATTATGGGCGGCATGCGGACGGACCTTTCCTTTACGCTTTTCATCGACGAGCCAAATACCTATGACGGCGGCGAACTGGTCATGGAGACCAGTTCCGGGGAGACGTCAGTCAAGGCGTCGGCTGGCGCTGTGTTTGTCTATCCTTCGACCACATTGCACCGGGTCGCCAAGCTGAATTCAGGTGTGCGGCGGGTCTGTGTTGGCTGGGTGCAGTCCTATGTGCGCCATGCCGAACATCGCGAAATACTGTTTGATCTGGACACTGCGCGGCGTGCGATGTTCAATTCGTCGGGCAAGACCGCGGAGTTCGATCTGATATCGAAATCACTGGCCAATCTCATGCGCACGTGGGCGGAAACCTAGGCGGCAATGTCAATCACGCCGCAATCGCCGGTCTCAGAACCAAAGGCGAGGCGGAAGCCGCCGGAATCCCAGCTCATCGACGAAAGAGCGCCCTTGCCGCCGCGACGCAGCAACACTTCCTTGGAATCGCCCATTCGAATGGCCAGAATCATGCCATCGGAAAATCCCACCGCGCAGATTTCTTCGATGGGATGATAGGCTACGGCGGTTACGAGCAAATTGGCCCGGGCGCCGAGCTCCAACGGGGCTTTGCCGATCGGCCCGTCCTTGCCGTGAAAGGGCCAGACAATCGCCGATTCCGCGCCGGAGGTCGCGAGATAGCGGCCTTTGGCGCTCCATGACCATGATTTCACCTTGGCCGGATAGCCGGTCATGCGCATATGCTTGCCGTCTTCCAGCTTCCAGCCATGCAGCGCGTTTTCCTGCATGGTGGTCACGACGTAGCGGCCGTCCGGCGAGAACATGACGCGGTTGTGCGCGCCTTTCCACTCAAGCTCGACCGGTTTTGCGGCAGCGCCTGCCCAGATCAAGGTGACGCCATTATAGCGCGACGCGGCGAGCCTTGCACCCTTCGGCGCCAAGGCGACGCCCTCAATGCTACGGTCCAGCGCATTCTCATGCACTCTACCGTCAGCAGCACGGAACCATGCGGTTTTGCCCGAGCCATAGGCCACGCTGCCGTTCGGTCCGGCAGCGATCGCAGTGATCCATTTACGCGGCAGTGCGCCAAGCGTTTCAGCGGCGCCATCTGGCGAGAGAGAGACAACTTTGCCATCCTCGCCGCCCGTGATCAGGCGCGACCGGTCGGCGCTTTCGACGGCACAAAGCAATCCGTCATGCTGCATGGTCTTGCGGAGCGCGCCATCCAGCCGATAGACAAAGCCATCGGCTGCGGCAAAGACCGGAACATTGGCAATGAAGCCCGCATGGACGCAATGGCCCGCTATGTCCGCCGGCGCAATTGTCGGCATGGTCAGGCGGCGGTGGCGAGAAAGGCGTCGCTGAGCGCCTTCTGATCGAGATTGCGGCCGATGAAAACAAGACGGCTTTCACGTTTTTCGTCCGATTTCCAATCCCGTTGATGATCGCCTTCAACGATCATGTGCACGCCCTGAACGACGTAGCGCTGGGGATCGTCTTTCAGCGCGATGATGCCCTTGAGGCGCAGGATATCCGGACCCTGCGCCTGGGTGACCTGCTCAATCCATGGAAAGAATTTGTCCGGCATCATCTCACCGCCGCGCAGCGAAACAGAAGTCACCGTGACGTCATGAATCGGTGAGACCTCATCATGGTGATGGTGGCCGTGGTGATCATGCCCGTGATGGTCATGGCCGCAATCAGGCCCGTGAACATGATCGGGATCGTCGTGGTCATGATCGTGATCGTGGTCATGAAGGAATTGCGGGTCTTCCGTCAGGACACGCTGAAGGTCGAAGGCACCGCGATTCAGCACTTTGTCCAGATCAATGGCGGAGCGGGTGGTGCGATGGATTGTTGCATGCGGGTTGATGGCGCGCACGGTCGCCTCGACAAGCCGCAGTTCGGCGGGTGTGACAAGATCGGTCTTGTTGATCAACACCACATCGGCAAAGGCGATCTGGTCTTCGGCTTCGCGGGAATCCTTGAGGCGGAGCGGCAAATGCTTGGCATCCACGAGCGCCACGACAGCGTCAAGCTTCGTCTTTGACTTCACATCATCATCCATGAAGAATGTCTGGGCGACGGGCACGGGATCGGCGAGACCCGTTGTCTCGACGATGATGGCGTCAAAACGGCCGGGCCGGCGCATTAAACCTTCGACGACACGGATCAGATCACCGCGAACCGTGCAGCAAATGCAGCCATTGTTCATTTCGTAGATTTCTTCATCGGACTCAACAATCAGATCATTATCGATGCCGATCTCGCCAAACTCATTGACGATAACCGCATATTTCTTGCCATGCGGTTCCGACAGAATGCGGTTGAGGAGCGTCGTCTTGCCGGCGCCGAGATAGCCGGTGATGACGGTGACGGGAATAGCGGATTGCACTTCAGACATATCGGCCTCATGGGTTTCGACGGCTATATAGGATGGCGGGACGGGAAATGCACGCGGGAGAATCGTGAGCCGGGCCAAAGGCGCCTGATCTGCCGCCGCCTATTCGCGGTCGAAGCGTGTCACGTCGAAAACGTGAACATCCTCGAGCAGTTCCACAAAACCTTCAGCAGCATGGGCGATCAGCCTCATGCCCTGATCAGCCGTTGCTTTCTTGGCGTGACCAACCACGCCTTTCGGATTGAGATCCGTTGCCATCCATCCGAAGGCATGCGGCCCGTAGGCCCGCAAATGCTTGGCGTTTCTTTCCATTTCGGTTTGCAGGGAAGGAAAGTCACGGGCCTCGTCCATGCGCACCCGCTCCGGGTGCAGCGCCAGCATGACTGAAGTTTCGATCTCTCCGCCATGAATGCCATGTGCCTTTTCCTCCGGGGAAACAACGCCAAAGGGAACGCCAAATCTTGTCCAACTGGTTGCCACCGCGAGCATGTTCCGGCGGGCGCGCAATTCGGTTGCAACAATCGTCATCAAGGGCGAGTTGCCGCCATGGGCATTGAGCAAGACGAGTTTGCGGATACCGCGGTCGGCTAGGCTTTCCCCTATCTCGATCCAGCGGCTGATTGCGGCATCATAGCTGAGCGTAATAGCGCCGGGCCGATTAGAATGCTCACGCGAATATCCGACTTTCTCCGTCGGGAGAAACGTTACGGGCAGCGTCCCGGGCATGATCGAAAGGATCTTGCTGACAATGCCGTCTGCGATCATCCAATCGGTTTCGGGGGGAAGGTGTGGTCCGTGCTGCTCCGTCGCGCCGAGCGGCAGGACCGCAATCCAGTCCCTTGTATCGCAACCGGCCATGTATCCAGCCGACATTTCCTCGTAGCGCTTGTGCGGCAAGTCGGTCATCTTGGCTCGGGCCCCGCTGAAACTTGATCTCTCCAGGAATCGATCCGGCCAAGACTAGCAGCTTTGCAAAGAAATCAAAGAAAGAGCTTGGCGACGGCGCCGTGTTCATGGCGCAGGCGTTCGATATCGACGCCGACAGGAGCGGAATCCTCAACTGTCCATTTGCCCTTGATCATGATGCGGTCCGCCGTGTGAGCGCCGCACAGAACGAGGGCGGCAAGTGGGTCGCCTGCACCGGAAAAACGCAATTCATCGAGCGTAAACATGGCCAGATCAGCCTGTTTGCCCACAGCAATCTCACCGAGCTCCGGCCGTCCGAGACAGCGGGCCGATCCTTGTGTCGCCCATCTGAGAACATCAATATGCGTGATGCCGGCCGCGCCGTAGATCAGGCGGTTCATCATCAATGCATGGCGAACGCCCTCCATCAGATTGGACGAATCATTGGAGGCGGAACCGTCAACGCCAAGCCCGACCGGCGCGCCCGCCTTCTCCAGCTCCTTTGTGCGGCAATGGCCGCTGGCGAGCACCATGTTCGAGGTGGGGCAGTGCGAAATGCCGGTGCCCGCTTTGCCGAGACGCCGGACTTCCTCGTCACCAAAATGAATGCCGTGGGCAAGCCATGTGCGCTCATGCAGCCAGCCTGCTTCCTCAAGATAGTCCAGTGGCCGCAGGCCAAAGGTCTCGACACAGAAACGGTCTTCATCATGCGTTTCGCCAAGATGGGTGTGCAGGCGGCAGCCGCATTTCTTCGCCAACGCCGCAGTGTCCCGCATCAGTTCGCGCGTCACCGAGAAGGGAGAGCAGGGCGCAAGCGCCACCTGAATCTGTGCCCCTTCCGACGTATCATGATATAGTTTTATGACGCGCTCACAGTCATGGAGAATCGTATCATGATCCTGAACCACACTGTCTGGAGGCAGACCGCCATCCTTCTGCGACAGGTTCATCGAGCCGCGATTGAGGGTCATGCGCATGCCAAGCGATTGGGCTTCCTCGACTTGAACATCCATCGCGTCCTCGAGCCCGCCGGGATAGACATAGTGATGATCCGATGAGCAGGTGACACCTGACATCATCAGCTCCGTCAAGGCGAGGCGGGTGGCTAGGCGGAAGGCTTGGGGGTTGAGGCGGGCCCAGATGGGGTACAGGGACACCAGCCAGGGGAACAGTTCCTTGTTGATCGCATCCGGGTGGGCGCGGGTCAGCGTCTGATAGAAATGGTGATGCGTGTTGATGAGGCCAGGCAGGACAACGTGGCGGGACGCGTCAAACTTCCTGTCATGAACAGGCGCGGGCGCGCCCTTTGCGACAAGCTCGACGATGCGGCCATCCTCGACGATGATGCCGCCCCCGGCGCCATCGGCAAGTATTGCAAGGGGATCGGAAATCCACAGTCGCATGGTTGTCACATTACTCGTTTATTTGTCGGCTTAGACTTGATCTTTATGCAATCGTCCTAGCTTCCTAGGTCGGAACCCAAGGCCGGCACAAGTGGCGCGTCACATTAGGGTGTTTCGCAAAATCGAGAACAATCGGTGAGGACGTGTGATGGCCAAGAAAGACCGGCGAGTGATGCAACAGTTGATGAATGCCGCTAGATTGAGCCGGACAGCGTTGGCCACCAAGCTTCTTGAGCACAATCTTTATGCGGGTCAGGACCAGATCATGCTGGCGCTGGCACATCTTGACGGTCAAACCCCGAGTGCCTTGGCTGCGGAAATCGGTGTGCGCCCGCCAACGGTGACCAAAACCATTGCGCGCCTGCAAGCGCAGGGCTTTGTCGACAAGGTCGAATCCGCAACGGATGCGCGGCAGGCGCATATTCATCTGACGGAGGCGGGGCTGAATGCCATCGTCGGCATCGAGAAAGCAATCAAGAAGACAGAAAAGCGCGCCTTGGCCGGTCTCGACAAGAAGGAATGCAAGGCGCTGAACAAATATCTGCGCAAAATCGAGTCAAACCTGAGCGGTGTGCCGACCAAGGATATCGATCTTGCTGACGACGCAATTGAGCCGGCAGAGACAAGCACCGTCTGAATCTGTCCACATCTCTATCCACAAATTCCGGTCAATCTATTCGCATTGCGCTCCAGAAGCGGTCCGCGCCGGGTTCGTTTGGTCCTGACTGATGCTTGACCTGTGTCAATGCCGCGCCCGCGGGTTCCTCTACAATCCGCACGATGAGTGATCATTCCGGACTTCATTCGACAGGGAGAAACGCGATGCGGGCAGTTATCGCCGCAGTGGTTGTCGCAGGTCTGGCGGCGCCGGCGTTTGGCGATGAAACGACTGCCATTGCCTATGGCAAGGGACTGGTTGTCGAGAACTGTTCGGGCTGCCACGGGGTCGGTGCGGCCGACAAGAGCACGCATCCGCAAGCGCCGCCGTTTCGCACCCTTTCGCAACGCTATCCGCTGGATGCGCTCGAAGAGGCTTTCGTTGAGGGCATCGACACCGGGCACCCGGACATGCCCCGGTTCGTGGCTTCACCCGAACAGATCACGGCGATTTTGTCGTATATCGCGACGTTGAACGAGTAGGGCGTGCTGG
>JANNRN010000186.1:0-4999 GCA_031401375.1 Phyllobacteriaceae bacterium
GCGCCCACCATTTGCCGCAACAGGGTTTGCCACTCCGTCCGCTGCCGGCCTGCGCCGGAGCCGAAGACCGCTAGGTCCACGTGATTGAGCGCCACAGCCTTCTCATTGGCTTTGCCGAGCAGCACATCGACAACATGCACCGCGCCGAAGCGTTCGCCCGTGGCGCGCACCACCGCCAAAATCGTCAAGGCCTCGTGTGATCCGTCCAATGTCTCACCGGGATTGTTGCAGATGTCGCAATTGCCGCACGGACTTGAGGCTTCGCCAAAATAGCCCAAGAGGATCACCCGTCGGCATGACGGCGCTTCGCAATAGGATACCAGCGCATCAAGCCGCCGGTGCTCACGGCGCTTGTGGTCCTCGGCGGCATCACTCTCGTCAATGAAGTTCCGCCGCATGCGAATATCACCGAGTCCAAACACCATATGCGCCACCGCAGGCTGTCCATCGCGCCCCGCACGGCCAATCTCCTGATAATAGGCATCAAGCGAGGACGGCAGGTCCGCGTGGAACACGAAGCGCACATCCGGCTTGTCGATGCCCATGCCAAACGCAATCGTGGCGCAGACGATCACGCCCTTCTCCGCCATGAACAAATCCTGAGCCTGCGCCCGTTTTTCGGCGCTCAGCCCCGCATGATATGCGACGGCGCGGTAACCCTTTGTCACCAGAAACGCCGCAATTTCCTCGGTGCTTTTGCGCGACAAAGCGTAGACAATGCCACTTTCGGCCTCATGGTCCTGCAGAAAATCCGCCAGCTGCTTTTTGGTGTTTTCCTTCACTTCCACATTCAGCGCGATGTTCGGCCGGTCAAAGCCGGAGACATAGACCTGCGCTTTTCCGCCAAACAGCTTGGAGACAATATCGCGCCGCGCCGCCTCGTCCGCCGTCGCGGTAAACGCCCCGATCGGCACGGAAGGAAACGCCGAGCGCAACTCATGCAGCGCCTCATATTCCGGACGGAACGAGGCTCCCCATTGCGAAATGCAATGCGCCTCGTCGACTGCGATGAGATTGACGTCAAGCCTTTGCAAGGCCGCGATCATGCGCTCGCTCATCAGCCGTTCGGGCGCAAGATAAAGCAGCCGCACCTGGCCGCTCGCCACGCGCTGCCAAATCCCGACATTGACCTCGCGCGCCGCCGCGGAATTGATCGTCTCCGCCGCCACCCCCGCCAGTTTCAGCGCCGAGACCTGATCCTGCATCAAGGCGACCAAGGGCGAGACAACAATTGTCAGCCCGCCCATCACAAGCGCCGGAACCTGATAACATAGTGACTTGCCGGAGCCCGTCGGCATGACCGCCAAAACATGCCGCCCGGCGACAAGGCTGTCGACGATCTCTTCTTGCCCCGGCCGGAAGCTGTCGAAACCGAATATGCGGTGCAGTATCGCCGATTTGCCTGTCATTTTACCTCGCGCACAATCGGCGCGACAGTGCATTCAAATCGGCTGGCGTCAAGCGCGGCGGAACTTGAGAGCATGAAAACAAGAAACCCGCCAATTTTCAGAGGCGGGCTTCCCGTGCAGCGACTGGAGGCACTACAGAACTATTCGAGATAGCCCGAAGGATCGACCGGCGCTGAATTCTTGCGCACCTCAAAATGCAGTTTCGGCGCCGTTGCATTGCCGGTGCGGCCCGCTGTTGCGATTTCCTGACCGCGCTTGATCGTCTGGCCGCGCTTGACCTTCATTTCGCTGGCATGGCCATAGACCGTGACAAGCCCATCGGCATGGCGCACCAGAACGGTATTGCCAAACTCCTTGAGGCCGCTGCCCGCGTAGATGACGACGCCGTTTTCGGCCGCCTTGATCGGTGTGCCTTCCGGAACCGAAATGTCAATTCCGTCATTGACGACACCGCCGTCGCGTTGCCCGTATGCAGTAACCGTCCTGCCGCGCACCGGCCAGCGCAACTTGGAAATCCCTGTCGCGTTCGGCGCGGCTGAATCATCCTGATCGGCCTCCGCCTTCACTTCATCCGTTTTCGGCGCCGTGTATTCCTTGACCTTGCCATCGGCGATAACCGTCGGCTTCAAAACCTTGGCGTTTTGCGCGGCGGCGCTTGTCTGAATCATGTCAACATCGGCTGACTTGGCCACGAGCGGGCCTTTGCCCCCCTGAGCCGGGATCTTGAGTGCCTGCCCGATTCGAAGCTTGCCATCGCTGATACCGTTGGCTTCCTTCAGCGCCGCAACCGAAACACCGTGCGACTTGGCGATCTTGTAGAGCGAGTCGCCCGAAGCCACCTCATAGGCGCCGCCCGCTTTACCGGCAGCCGCCGTTTCCGGGTCACCTTTCAGCCGGTCGGACTTTGCCGTCGCCTTCGGTTCCACCACCGCGAGCGTCGTGGAAGCGGCTTTCTCCTTAAGCTGCGGAACACTTGGCAGGACCGCAACATTCTCTCGGGACGGAACCTTGCCGGGCACTGGCACATGGTTTTGCGGCACATCATAAATTGTGCCCGATGTCGACTTCGCGGCGGCCGTTTCAAAGTTGGCGTCCGGCGCGGAGACGCCGCTTGCTTTCGAGTAGCGGTAGGCCGGGACAATCAATTGTTGTCCGGCATGGACCTGCGAAGCGTCGGAGAGACCATTGGCCTTCAAGAGCGAATCAACCGGAACGCCAAACCGCTTGGAAAAATTGTAAACCGTCTCGCCCTCGCGAACGGTAATGACCGTGCCGCCCTCGCTTGTCCATCCGCCGTGCTCGGCAGCCGTCTTGTTTGCCTTGACCGGTGCCGCATCGCTGACTGCCGGAACCCGCTTGAGCTTGGGCTGCGCCGCGCCTTCTTCCTCGAGCGAAAGCGGTTTGATCTTTTTGGCCGTCAGATCAATCTTGCGGACCGCCGGCTTGACGGCGCCCGTTGCCGTCTCATCGATCACCTGCAGGTCTTGACCCGCTTTCGTCTTGAGTTTTTTCGATGCGGACGTGACCGGAGCAAGCGACGGTTCGCCATCCTCGGCTGAAGCCAGTTGAACAGGCGTGACGGTCTGGCGCGCGGCGCTGACAGGAGAAAGGGCGCGGCGCGTCACGCTGCCGGGGATCGCCGGGGCTGCTGCCGGGTCATTTCCCGCATCAGAATAATCCGTGCTCTCTTGCGCAATTCCGTTTTCAGGGAACGGCTGCGCAACCGGTGTCTTTCGAATGACCTGTTGCTGGTTCACCGAACCGGTGGTGAAATCTTTGTAGGTGAACCGGGACATATCGGCACTGCAGCCCGCGCCAAAACCGGCAACAACCAGGAGCGCCACACCCCGAAGGAAGAAACGGGATTTTTCAGTCAGAACGCTTTTGCGCATCACTCGACCCACACAGACTCGGAAACAACTCGATGTTCCGATTAAAGCGCGTCAAGGTTACTGCACCGTTAAGTTTGCACCCGCGTTTGCGAAAGATTCACCATAGAGGAAATTGAGGTTGTGCTAATGTGCCCTGCAGCTTGCGCTCAGAGCGCGGCAGCAATCGATTCCGCCAGCGGTTGAAACCGGACCGTGAACAGGTCCTGCCGTTCGAACCGGCTGCCGACCTTGGTCAGCCGCGCCACCATCTGCTCCTCCGCGCCGTCGCCGATGACGGCAATCATCATGCCGCCGGACGCCAGCACATCAATGAAGCCGCGCGGCAAAGCAGGAAACGCCGCCCAGACGATGATCCGGTCATAGGTGCCCTCGCCGGCATAACCGTTCTTGCCGTCCGCATGGCGAAACTGCACATTGTCGATACGCAAGGCCTGGATACGATTGCGCGCCTGTTCGAGGAGGGAACGGAAACGGTCAACCGTCGTGACCCGGTGGGCAAGCCGCGCCATCACCGCCGCCGAAAAACCCGAACCCGTTCCGATCTCCAGCACACGGTGACTGGGGTCGAGATCAAGGTCGGAAATCAACCGCGCCTGCAGGTCAAGCCCTTCAATGACCTCACCGCATTCAATCGGCACGCAACGGTCGCAAAAGGCCGCATCCTGCCATTGGTTTGGCACAAAACCCCGGCGCGGTGTCGCCTCGATGGCGTCGAGCACCGCCTGTTCGATCCCTCCCTTGCCGCGCACCCGCATCAGGAAGGCGGCGAAGTTTTCACGATCTGTCATCCGGTAGTTCATGCCAGCTCTTTCTCCAGCATCTGTCTCACCTCATGCGCGGTAAAATCAAGCTTGAGCGGCGTCACCGATATCTGCCTGTCGCGCAAAGCCTGAATGTCGGAGCCTTCCGCGGGTTCTTCCGCCCCTCGCCCGAAACGAAGCCAAAAGTAAGGAAAACCGCGCCCGTCCAACCGCTCTTCGATGAACAGCCCGTGCGCCAGCTTGCCCTGCGCCGTCACCACGACACCTTCAACTTCCGCCGGCGTGCAATTCGGGAAATTGACATTGAGAAACACGCCGTCCGGCAGTTTCAACCCAATCAGTCTCTTCAGGAGCGCGGGCGCCTTTTCCTCGCAGGTCTCCCATGGCACCACGCGGCCATTGTCCCAATGATAAGCCTGGCTGATCGCGATGGAGCGGATGCCGAGCAGCGTGCCTTCCATCGCACCCGCCACCGTGCCGGAATAGGTGACATCATCGGCGACATTCTGGCCGGAATTGACGCCCGACAGGATCAGGTCCGGCGGCTCCGGCAGAACTTCGCGCACGCCCATGATGACGCAATCGGTCGGCGTGCCGCGCAAGGCATAGTGCCTGTCGTCGATTTTGCGCAGCCGCAGCGGCTCGGAAAGCGTCAGTGAGTGCGCCAGGCCCGATTGGTCGGTCTCGGGCGCAACGACCCAGACATCATCCGAAATCGTGCGCGCAATGCGCTCCAGCACTGCAAGCCCTTCGGCATGAATGCCGTCATCATTGGTGAGGAGTATGCGCATCAGGCCGCTTTCCCGATTGTTCTGAGACCGCCCATATACGGCACCAAGACGTCGGGAACGGTCACCGAGCCGTCCTCGTTCTGATAATTTTCCAAAACGGCCACGAGCGCGCGGCCGACGGCGACGCCGGAGCCATTGAGCGTATG
>JANNRN010000187.1:0-2765 GCA_031401375.1 Phyllobacteriaceae bacterium
TTGACGATGATCTGCCTGATGCGGTCATCAACTGGCACATTGAGGAGAGACAATGTCCCCTTGCCGGCGATGCCGTCATCCTCGACCGAGTTGTTCAACTGAAACGTTTTGACAGCGTTGAGGAGCGCCGGATCGTAAAGCGCGGGGTCGGCGGACGTAAGCCCCTTGTATCCGCGGGCCGCCAGACTGTCGCGCATGAGCGCCACGCGCGCATCGCGCATTCCCGGCTTCAGCGCAGGTCCCAGCGGCACCTGTTCCCAGCCACCGAGCGCGGCAAGACTGCGATAAGTCGTCAGCAGCTTTTGCAGTCTGCGATACTGGTTGTGGGCCGGGCGCAGCGCCGATACCGCCACGGTCGCCCCTTGCGTTCGCGCAATGGTCAGCCACCGCTCGGCATTGATCGTTTTTCGTTCAATCACAATCTCTGTGGAGTTGAGCGAAGGCGATGTGCGCCCGCCGCTGAGGTCCCGGGCAAGGCGCAGGAATGACTGGCTGAGCGCAAGCTCCGCGCCCGCCTCATCCTCTTCACCCGAAAGCCGGTCAAGCGCGGCAAAGGCAAGCTCGGTGTAGTCCTTCGGGTTGAGCCCGTCCTCCACCGCTCTTTCGAACAACGATATCAATTCGCTGCCTGCTTTTGTGAGTTTGCCGCTCTCGATCCACACGAAGGTTGCGCCTTCGGCCGCGTAATAGGGTTTCAGACGGTTGAGATCGATGGTGGCTTCGCGCCATTCCACGGCCTGCGCACCTTCGTCAAAGAGACCGGAGACGACCTCCTCAGGACTGGCGGAGGCGGGAGCTGCAAACAGAACAAAACTGCACAAAACAAACGCAAGTTCGAAAAACTTCCGCATTACCCGCTCCAAACCTTTGATTCGATGTGAAGCTTAAACTGATCCGGACGGCAGAAGAATGACTGAATTGCCGCCAAAATGTGAGAACCGGCAATTGACGCCGTCTGTGCCCGGGTGGCCACTACGCCGCTCAGGCGACGCTATGAATGGTCTCGAGAATGAACCGGGCAACAGTCTCCGGCGCTTCGTCAACCAGCATGTGGCCGATCCCGGCAAGCGCCGTGCGGTGGAATTTCCCGGGCGCATTGTCGAGTTGCTCCACCGGTATCATCCGGTCTTCCTTGCCCCAAAGCACTGCAACCGGCATTGCCAGCGCATCAAGACTGGCGCGGTCGATGACGCCTTGGCCATCGCCGGCAAGGATCGTTGCCGCAATGTGCGCGAGCGCCTCGATCTGGCCGGGCAGCCTGCACTGCGCCGATTGCAGGGCGATCAGTTCGGGCGGCACTTTGGCGCCGGGCGCAAACATGACTTCAAGGCAGGTTCTGAGCTGCGCCGCTGTCGAGGCCTCGCCATAGGAACGCAGCAGCGCGGCGTTGATCTCAGGGCCAAATCCGCCCGGCGCCAGGAGTGTCAGCGACAGCACCCGATGCGGGTGGCGGATGGCGGCAATCGCTGCAACGGCGCCGCCCATTGAGTGACCGGCCAGATGAAACGCCGCAATTTCCCGCCGGTCCATTTCATTGATGACGGCCTTCGCGGCAAAGGCGGCATTGCCGAACCCTTCATAATCGAGCGAACCGGCATGGCCCGGCAGATCCAGCGCCAGACTGGCATGTTCCGGCGAAATCGCTTCCTGCACCTTTTGCCATGCCGCGGCACTGCCGCCAAAGCCGTGCAAAAGCACAACGGGATCACCACCGCCCGCAGTTTCAATGGCGCCGAGCCGGGTGTTCCCGCTCATCCAAGAACCCGGTTCGCCGCCGACATCACGGCTTGGAGCGAGGCGGTGACGATATTGGTGTTGACCCCGACGCCGAACAGCTTGCCCTTCGCGTGCTCAACTTCCATGTAGCAAATGGCGGACGCATCCGAGCCGCGCTGCAGCGAATGTTCCGAATAATCGGCGACCGAAAGCTCCAAGCCGAGATAAACGGAAAGCGCATGCACAAAGCCGTCGATCGGCCCGGTGCCCCTGCCCTCGAACCGCTTCGTCACGCCCTTGTCAGTGATCTCCGCCGCCACAATCTGCTGGCCGCGATGCTCCGTGTCCGGATAGGCGTGATGATCGACAAATTTCAGCCTTGCGTTTGGCTGGTTGACATAGACGTCGAAGAAGCGGTCGTGAATGCGCTTTGACGATACTTCCGTGCCCTCTTCGTCCGTAATGCGCTGGATGTCATCGCGGAACTCGACCTGCAATCCGCGCGGAAGATTGATGCCGTAATCCTCCTGCATGATATAGGCGAGGCCGCCTTTGCCGGATTGCGAATTGATCCGGATGATCGCCTCATAGGTGCGCCCAACATCCTGCGGATCGATGGCCAGATACGGCACTTCCCACAAGGGAGAGTTCGCCTTGCGGATCGCCTTCATGCCCTTGTTGATCGCATCCTGATGCGACCCGGAGAACGCCGTATAGACAAGTTCACCCACGTAAGGGTGACGCTCGGGGATGCGCAACTGGTTGGAATATTCGTAGACGCTCTTGATCCGGTTGATGTCGGAGCAATCCAGTTCAGGATCGACCCCTTGCGTGAACATGTTGAGCGCCAGCGTGACGATATCGACATTGCCGGTGCGCTCGCCATTGCCGAACAACGTGCCCTCGACCCGGTCCGCCCCCGCCATCAGGGCGAGTTCAGTCGCCGCAATGCCGGTGCCGCGGTCATTATGGGGATGCAGGGAAATGATGAGGTTGTCGCGGTTGTCGAGGTTCCGGCACATCCATTCGATCTGGTCGGCATAGATATT
>JANNRN010000188.1:0-8995 GCA_031401375.1 Phyllobacteriaceae bacterium
CGGCGTCGATGTCGATGCGCACCAGATTTTGCAATGCAGGAAAACCGCCATCGGCGTTCAAGTCATAGTCGGTCTGTCCCATTTCGGTGCCGACGGCGAGCACAAGACCAGCCCCGGCAAGAAGTGAGCGCACCGCCGCAAGGCTCGGGCTGGCGGGAACCAGCAAGGGATGGCCGGCCAGCATGCCGCGGGCGTTGATGGTGGTCACCACCGGCGCATCGATTGCTTCGGCGAGTTGGCGCAACCCGGCCTCCGCCGCAATGGCGCCGCCACCGCACAGGATGACCGGGCGTTCGGCTTTGGAGAGCAGGCGCGCCGCTTCGGCCAGCAAGGCAGGATCGGCCGCGGGCAGAACCGCTGGCGCTGGTTTTGGACGGCGGGATGTTTCGATGCGGGCCTTCATCACATCGGTCGGGATTTCAATATGGACCGGGCCGGGGCGACCCGATGTCATCGCAGCGAATGCACGGTTGAGAACTTCTTCCAGATCGTTTGCCTCAAGCAGTGTATGAGAGGTGAGGGCGATGGTTTTCATCATGGCGTGCTGGTCGGGCAGTTCGTGCAGGAAACCCCAGCCCTGGCCCAGAGAGTCGCGCCGGTTGACGCCGGAGATCACCAGCATGGGGATTGAATCCTGGCGCGCCTGCGCCATGGCGGTGATGGTGTTGGTGAGGCCCGGACCGGTAATGACCAGCGTAACGCCGGGCTTGCCGCTGACGCGGGCATATCCGTCGGCCATGAAGCCGGCGCCCTGTTCGTGGCGCGGCGTGATGTGGCGGATACGCGAAGCGGCGAGCCCGCGATAGAGCTCCACCGTATGCACGCCCGGGATACCGAACACGATCTCGACGCCATGCTGTTCAAGCAGATCGATCAGCGCCTCTCCCACGGTTTTCATCATGCTCATGCAATGCGTTCCTTCGGCTGCATTTGGCGCGCGGCAAATGCCCTGATGCGGCGGGCGGCTTCGTCGAGTTGGTCCGCGGGAACCGTCAGGCTGGCGCGGACGAGGTTTTTTGCCTGTTCGCCAAAAGACGAACCCGGCATCAATGCGACGCCCTCTTCCTCAAGCAGACCCCAGGCGAACTCCTCGCCGTCAAGACCGGTCGCGCTGACATCAATGAGCAGGAACATGCCGGCCTCCGGCATCAGCGGAAGAAGACCTGCGGCGCCCTTCAGGCAAGCCATCAGACTTGCGGCGCGGTTCCGGTAGCTCTCACGCATGAGGGCAGACGTGCCGGTTGGCTGCGTCAGGGCGAGTGTGGTCATGTCCGCGATAAAGGGCTGATTGCCAAAAAGCATGGTCTCGGAAATCGGCAACAGCCGTGAGCAGAACTCGGCAGGGCCCGCACACCAGCCGCTGCGAAAACCGGGCGCGGCGTGCGATTTGGAAATTGACGAGACAGCGATGGTCCGTTCCGCAAGGGCCGGATCGTCAAAGGGCGAGGCAAAGACGCCGTCAAAAATGAGTTCTTCGTAAACCTCATCGCTGACGATCCACAGGTCATGGCGTTTGCATACGTCGCCGATGGCTGCGATTTCAGCCTTGCTCAGCACGGCGCCGGTTGGATTATGCGGGCTGTTGAGCAAAAGCACGCGGCAGTCCGGTGTAATGGTGGCCTCAAGGTCAGCGGCCTGCATGCGAAAGCCCTTGTCCGCCCGAAGCGGTACGCTGACCGTTCGCGCGCCGGTCGAGCGGATGACACCTTCATAGGTGGCATAGAACGGATCGCCGGCAAGGACACTGTCGCCGGCCTCAACAAGCGCCAGCATCACCGCAAACAGAGCGGTCTGGGTTCCGGGAAAACACAGGATGTTTTCGTGCGTGACGCCGCTGCGCCGTTTGCCGTACTTCTGCGCCAGTGCGGCCACGACCGCCGGCTCTCCGCGCCCGCTCGAATAGCGGTAGCGACCCGCCTTCATGGCGCGATGGCATTCAGCGATCAGGCTTTCATCAATGCGCACATCAGGTTCGCCGATGGTGAGTTCGATGATTTCATGTCCTAGGCGCTTGAGATCGCGGGCGCGCAGATGAACAGCCCATTTTTCTGCACCGAGAGAAGCGAGCCGGTCAGTGATGGAGGCATAACGCATGTCGATTTCCGTTGTCAGTTGGTGTGGCGGCTGAGTGGCTGGCCGAGAATTTTCTCGGCGGATGACAGGGCAATATCGGCGAGTTCCGTCTCGCTGAAGAGGTGCGCCGCCAATCCCCGTTCAAGCCAGAGGCCGTCAATCAGGCCATTGATGGCGATGGCGTGGCGGCGGCAGGTTCCGCGTTCCGCCCTTTCGCCGTGGGCGGCCAGAAATTCCGCGATAAGCTCTTCGAGCGTATCGCGAAAGGTCAGATAGGCCTCATGATGGATGAGGGCGAGTGCCGGATCGACACGCACCTGCCCGACAAAGGCGGCCCAGATGGAGATATTGCGGCTGTTGGCAACGGGTTCCTGCAAATTTGCAAGAATGAAATGCGCAAGCCGGCTTTCCGCGCTCCCTTGCGGCGGGAAGCCCCGTTCTGTCATCGACGCCATGAAGGAGCGGTAGGCTGCCTGGATCAGCATTTCCTTCGATGCGAAATAATGTCTGACCAGACCGGCGGTGACACCGGCGCGCGGCGCGATGACACGAATGGTTGCGGCGCTGAGGCCAAGCTCGGCAATGCAATCGAGCGCGGCGTCAACCAGATCCTTGCGCCGCGACGCTTGCGGGGCGCGGTGAAAGCTGCGCCGCGATGTCAGTTCTGCCGGTGAATGGGTCTGGTGAGACATGTCGGCCCTCCCTCACACGCGATGCAGAGCGCATCGGCTTCGAATGTCGACACTTTGCAACCTTCGGCTTCCATCGCGGCCTTCGTTCCGGGAAAACCTTCAACCATGATCACATTGCGCGGGCTTGTCGGCAGCACGTTCAGGCTCAGTCCGTTGCTGGCGTAAAACTCGTCCGCAGGCGCTTCAATCAGTGTGATGCCCCTTTGTTTGAGCAATTGATAAAACGGCGCCGGCAGAAGCGGCGCAAAGATGAGCGCAAGATTGTCGTCGAGCGGGCTCATCACCGACATCAGATGAAGACAGGCGTCTTCGCCGTGCCAGAGCGGGAGGTCATAGCCGATGACGGCGATGCCCGATGGCGCAAGCAAGGCGGAGAGTTGCTCAATGCCATGCTGGTTGGAACGGATACCCCGGCCGACAACGAGCGTCTTTGCATCCAGCCAGATGCAGTCGCCGCCCTCGACAGTTCCCGGCGCTGCAATGGTGCCGATGACGGGAATGCCTGCCGAGCGGTAAGCGGCGCCGTGCAGTTCAGGCTCGGGCAGACGCAGGTTCTTGCCCATGCGAAGCAGCACGGCGCCCTTGTCCGTCACCAGCGAAGGATCATGCGTGAACATGGCATCGGCAAGGCCATCTCCTTCATCGTCGAGCCAGAGGATTTTCGCGCCGCAGGCCTCCACAAGACGCGCGAAGGCCGCGTATTGGCGCACCGCCTTGCCGCCATTGAAAGTCGGTCCATAGTGCCACTTTCCTGCGTCAGCCCCGCTGAGACTGGCACCGGGCCTGCGCATCAGGACATGCCGCAAGGTGGATGACATCTGCTGACAACCAAAATTATTCACGTGCGGCTCCTGAAGGAATGATGTGACTTGCGGCGCATGCGAAACAGATGCGATGCCGTTATTATACGCTTGAATAATTTGTGTACAAGTGCAACCATGCACAAAGGGACATCGCGACGAGCTCAAAAACAGCCGCGCGGAACAAGACCAGGGGAGTGGTTTTCATGCGTGCCAAACTGCCGTCCGGCGCCAACGGACAACGATCCGATGCGTGATGTTGCCGCGGCAATCGTTGCCAACGATATTTACAAGAGATTTGGCGCGCTCGAAGTTCTCAAGGGTATTTCACTGACGGCGCGGCAAGGGGATGTCATTGCCGTTATCGGGGGCAGCGGATCGGGAAAGTCGACCTTTCTGCGTTGCATCAACATGCTGGAACTGCCCACATCCGGGTCCATCACGGTTCATGGCGAAACCATTGCGATGAAACCAGATGGAAAGGGCGGTCAGGTTCCGTCCAACCGCAAGCAGGTGCAGCGCGTTCGCACCCAGCTCGGCATGGTGTTTCAAAGCTTCAATCTGTGGCAGCACATGACGATCATGCAGAACGTGATCGAGGTGCCGGTGCATGTGCTTGGCAAGTCGAAAGCCGAAGCGCTCGAGATTGGCGAGAGCCTGCTGAAGCGCGTGGGGCTGTTTGAAAAGCGCGACGTCTATCCGGCGTTTTTGTCGGGCGGCCAGCAGCAAAGGGCGGCGATCGCGCGGGCACTGGCGATCCAGCCGCTTGTGATGCTGTTTGACGAGCCGACTTCCGCGCTTGACCCGGAACTGGTGGGAGAGGTTCTGAATGTCATCCGGGACCTTGCCAAAGAACAACGCACGATGATCCTTGTCACCCATGAGATGAAGTTTGCCCGCGAGGTCGCCAATCACATCGTTTTTCTGCATGGCGGCGTGATCGAGGAACAGGGGCCGCCGGACGAACTTTTCACGAGACCCAAATCGGAGCGTCTGAAGAAATTCATCAGCTCCATTCACTGAGGCGAACCTTTCGCCGAGTTCCAAAACCTGAAAACTGAAAGGAAATATAGAATGAGAACTTTGAAAATCGCGGTTGCAGCATTGGCATTTGGCGTTGCGGGAAGCTTTGCTGCAATGGCCGAACCCTTGAAGGTCGGCGTTGCGGCAGAACCCTATCCGCCGTTCACCTCGCCTGACGCCAGCGGCAATTGGACCGGGTGGGAGATTGAATTCCAACAGGCAATGTGCGCCGAGGCAAAGCTTGAATGCGTCATCACGCCCATTGCATGGGACGGCATCATTCCGGCGCTGACGACCGGCAAGATCGACATGATCATCGGGTCGATGTCGATCACGGAAGAGCGGCTGAAGACAATCGATTTCTCCGACAAATATTACAACACGCCGACCGGCATTGCCGGCGCCAAATCCATGAAGTTCGATGCCTCGCCCGAGGGGCTTGCCGGCAAGACGATCGGTGTTCAGGTCTCGACCACGCATCAAACCTACGCGGTCAAGTATTTCGGCCCGACCGCCACAGTCAAGGAATACCAGACGCAGGACGAGGCCAATCAGGACCTTGCCTCAGGACGGCTTGACGCGGTGCAGGCCGATGCAATCGCGCTCGATGCGTTCATCAAGAGCGAACAGGGCGCGGCCTGCTGCGAAATCAAGGGCAATGTCGTGGAAGACGTCGCCATTCTCGGCGCTGGCGTTGGCGTCGGATTGCGCAAGGGCGAGGACGAGTTGAAGGGCAAGATCAACGCCGCCATCAAGGCGATCCGTGAAAACGGCACTTATGATACGTTCTCGAAGAAGTATTTTGACTTCAACATTTATGGCGACTGACATCTGAAAGGCGGGTTGCGCCGCAACCAGATGTGGGCGGACAAACCAGTGCGCAAGCGACGACGCTTGCGGCACTGCGGGAGGAACAAAAAGATCAATGGCGGCTGATCCGGGATCGATGATCAATTGGAGCCTTTTGGCGTATTCGCCGCCGGGCTGGGGCGGCGTGCTCTTGGCCGGCCTTGCCAATTCGATCCAGATCGCCGTCGGCGGCTATGCGCTGGGGCTCGTGCTCGGCGTCGGCGGCGCCATGGGGAAACTCTATGGCGGCCCCGTCACGCGGGACCTGATGGAGTGCTACACGACGATCGTGCGGGCTGTGCCTGAGCTCGTGCTGATACTCCTTCTCTATTATGCGGGCACGGATGCGATCAACCAGGTGCTGGTTCTTCTCGGATTCGGCACCATTGACATCAGTGGTCTTGTCGCCGGCATATTTGTCATCGGCGTGGTGCAGGGCGCCTATTCGACCGAGGTGCTGCGCGGCGCCATCAAGGCGGTGCCTGGCGGACAGATCGAGGCGGCGCGCGCCTATGGCATGTCGCCATTGAAAGTGATGACCCGCATCACGTTGCCCGCCATGCTGCCCTATGCCATTCCCGGGCTTTCCAATCTCTGGCTGATCGCCACCAAGGACACGGCGTTGCTCGCCGTTGTCGGTTTCAACGAGCTGACGCTGGCAACGCGGCAAGCGGCGGGAACGACCAAATCCTATCTCCTGTTCTTTTTTGCGGCAGGTTTTCTCTATCTCATGGTCACACTTGGATCGAATGTCCTGATCCGCATCATTGAACGCCATGCGCGGCGCGGACTGGCGGAGCAATCATGAGTGTCGCCAGCGCAACAGCTGTCCAAGCGGAAAGGCAACAAGGTTTCTTTCAGCCGCACCGCGTTGTGTTGATGGCAATCGCGGCGCTGATCGTCTTTTGCATTGCCTGGTTCATGCGCTGGGATTGGTTGCCGGGCTATCTGCCCAGACTCGGCTGGGGAATCCTCGTGTCACTGGCGATGTTGTTTTCCACCGCGATTCTCGGCATGCTGATTGCCGTGCCGATCGGTCTGGTTCAGGTGACCGGACCCTGGCCATTGAAGATGTTGGCAAAGGGATTTTGCACCATCATCCGCGGCACCCCGCTGCTCCTGCAATTGTGGCTCTTGTATTATGGATTGGGATCCTTGTTTCCGCAGTTTCCCGCAATCAGGGAATCGTTTCTGTGGCCGTATTTGCGGGAATCCTGGCCCTATGGGGTCGCCGCGTTGACGATTTCATTCGCCGCCTATGAAGGCGAGGTCATGCGCGGCGCGTTCCTGGGCGTTCCGTCCGGCGAGCTGCAGGCGGGTCGCGCCTACGGGATGAGCCCGTGGACGCTGTTCCGGCGGATCTGGTTGCCACGCGCCATTCATCGCGCTTTGCCGACACTGAACGGTGAGACGGTGCTGCAACTGAAATCGACGCCGCTGGTTGCGACAATCACGGTTGTTGATGTTTATGCCGTCATCTCCAAAGCAAGGCAGGAGACCTATCTGACCTATGAGCCTTTGCTGATGCTGGCGCTGATCTACATGTGCCTGACGGGGCTGTTGGTTGTGTTCTTCCGCTACTTTGAAAACAAGATTCCAACGCGAGGCGCCTGAATTGCTGCCACCTGTCAATGCGTCCAACGCCATGCCGGAACTGGTGGCAATGCGCCACGATTTGCACATGCATCCGGAGCTTGGGCTGGAGGAGCACCGCACCTCGGCTTTCGTGGCGCGGGAGCTTGAAAGCCTCGGCTACAAGGTCACGCGCGGATTGGGCAAGACCGGGATTGTGGGCACGCTGACCCTTGGGTCCAGCACAAGGTCGGTGGGCATTCGCGCCGACATGGATGCCTTGCCCATATTTGAAGAGACGGGGCGTGACTATGCGAGCAAGACGCCCGGCCTGATGCATGCCTGCGGCCATGACGGGCATACGACCATGCTGCTCGGGGCCGCTAGGCTGATCGCAGAGCGGAAAAACTTCGACGGCACGGTGCACCTGATTTTCCAGCCAGCCGAGGAGAATTTCGGCGGCGCCAATTTGATGATGCTGGACGGGTTGTTCGAGAAGTGTCCGTGCGATGCCGTATTTGCCCTGCATAATGAACCCGGATTGCCCTTTGGCCAGTTTGCCGTGCGCGAAGGGCCGATCATGGCGGCGGTGGATGAAGCGCGGATCACCGTCACCGGAAGGGGCGGCCACGGCGCCGAACCGCAGGAGACGGCCGACCCGATCATTTGCGCGGCAAGCATTGTCATGGCGCTGCAAACCATCGTGTCGCGCAACATTCATCCGCTCGACCCGAGTGTTGTGACAGTCGGGTCAATCCACGGAGGCTCGGCCAGCAACATCATCCCCGAGCGGACAGAGCTTGTGATTGGCATCCGCTCGTTCGATCCGAAGGTGCGCGATGAGTTGGAACGGCGGATCACGATGATCGCCCGCCACCAAGCGGAGAGCTACGGCATGCGCGCCGATGTCGTCTATCAGCGCAGCTACGATCCAACCATCAACCACAAGCGCGAAACAGATTTCCTGCGCGAACTGGCGACGCGATTTGCCGGAGAAGAGAACGTCGTTGATCTCGCCCGGCCCAATATGGGCAGCGAGGACTTTGCCTACATGCTGAAAGAGCGGCCGGGCAGCTATTTCTTTCTTGGCTCAAAAGTCAGCGACGACGTGAAACCGCTTCATCATCCGGCTTTTGACTTCAACGACGATTTGCTGCCAATCGGGGCAGCCTTCTGGACCGAACTGGCAGAGGCATATTTGCCGCGCGCTTGAGATCCGGACTTTTTGTGCGGCGCAAAGGCCAACGTTCGACCTCGCGTGAGATATCTTCGGGCAAGGGGAGCGGTCAGATACACGCTGCATCCAACTTTTGCCAAAGCCATTGAAAAAATTTCCTGACAGTGAAATCATCACGCGGTGTTTGAATCCAAAAGTGTCATGACTGAAATCGAGCCAAGAAACGGTCATCAAGTCTCATGAGCTCCGCATCCAAGGCCAAACGGCCTGAACCCGCGCATATTCCGGTGTTGCTCCGGCAGAATCCGCATGCAGTGCGCGATCCGAACGAGAACGTTCTTGAAATCGCCATCGGTCGTGAAGTGCGCGCGCAAAGGAAGAAGCTCGGCATTACCGTGGCCGATCTTGCCATCGCCACCAATATGTCGCTTGGCATGCTGTCGAAGATTGAGAATGGCAACACGTCGCCGTCGCTGACCAGCTTGCAAGCGTTGTCCCGGGCGCTCGGGGTGCCTGTCACCGCCTTTTTCCGGCGGTTCGAGCAAGAGCGCAATGCCGTGTTTGTCAAAGCCGGGGAAGGTGTCGATGTCGAGAGGCGCGGGACGCGCGCCGGGCATCAATACAATCTGCTTGGTCATCTTGGCGCCAATTCCAGCGGTGTGGTGGTTGAACCCTACCTGATCACATTGAGCGGGGATTCCGACGTCTTCCCCACCTTTCAGCACGAAGGCGAAGAGTTCCTCTACATGCTCGAGGGCGAAGTGGTGTATCGCCATGGCAGTCACCTTTACACGATGCATCCAGGTGAC
>JANNRN010000189.1:0-16827 GCA_031401375.1 Phyllobacteriaceae bacterium
GTGACGCGGGCAGCGCGCACGCGCGCGTAACCGACTTCGATGTCGCGCGCCGTGCCGAACGGATGGGCGGCATTGGACAGATCGGCGCCGGAAACGGATTCGAGCAAGGCGCGGCTGTTCGGCCCCATGACGCAAAGTGTCGCTTCGCTCGATGAAATATCGGTGACGAAGACGTGCTTGTCACTGGGAAGATGCCGCTTCAACCAGGCAAGGTCGCGGCGCGCGGCTGCGCCTGCCGTGACCACCACAAAGCTTGTCTCCGTCAAGCGCGTCACTGTCAGATCTGCCTCGATGCCGCCGCGCTCGTTCAACCACTGCGTATAGACAAGGCGACCCGGTTCGACCGCCATGTCATTGGCGGAAATGCCTTGCAGGAATTCCTCCGCGTCACGCCCCTGCACGAGAAATTTCGCAAACGACGTCATGTCGTACAGTGCGACTTTTTCGCGGGTCGCCATGTGCTCGGCCGCTGAATGGACGAACCAGTTCTGGCGGCCATAGCTGTATTCATATTGCGGCTTGACACCGTGCGGGGCAAACCAGTTGGCGCGCTCCCAGCCTGCGGCCTCGCCGAAACAGGCGCCATGCGCCGCCAGACGCTCATGCAGCGGCGACGTGCGCACATTGCGGGCCGTTTCATATTGGCGGTACGGCCAGTGCATGGCGTAGAGAAGGCCGAGCGATTCAGAGACGCGCTCCTTCAGGTACTTCTTGTTGACCTGGAATTTCTGCACCCGGCGAATGTCAACATCGGCCAGATCCATCGGCGCATGGCCGGCAACGATCCATTCGGCCAGCGCCTTGCCGGCGCCGCCCGCCGACTGGATGCCGATGGAGTTGAATCCGGCCGCGACATAGAGCGACTTCACGTCCGGCGTCTCGCCCAACAGGTAGCGCACGTCGGGCGTGAAGCTTTCGGGACCATTGAAGAACTTGCGGATGCCGACATTTTCCAGTGCCGGAAGCCGCTTGACCGCCGCTTCGAGGATCGGCTCGAAATGCTCGAAATCATCGGGCAATTCGCCGAATTCAAAGTCTTGCGGAATACCGTCCACCGCCCAGGGCTTGGCATTCGGTTCAAAAGCGCCGAGCAGCAATTTGCCGGCGTCTTCCTTGAAGTAGGCGCAATTGTCCGGATCGCGCAGCACTGGCAGGTTGGCATCAAGACCCGGAAATGCTTCGGTGACGATATAGAAGTGCTCGCAGGCCTGCAGCGGAATATCGACACCGGCGCTTGCCCCAAGATGGCGCGACCACATGCCGGAAGCAATGACAACATGCTCGGCGAGAACATCGCCATCATCGGTCGAAACACCCACGGCACGGCCGTCTTTGGTCAGGATTGAGTTAACCACGATGTTCTCGAACACCTTGGCCCCGCGCATGGTGGCGCCCTTGACCAGCGCCATGGTGGTGTCGATCGGGTTGGTTTGCCCGTCGCCTGGCAGATGCACACCGCCGACAACATCGGAGACATTCAAGAGCGGCCAGTAGTTCTTGATTTCGGCGGGCGAGACCGGATGCACGTCAAGACCAAATATCCTGGCCATCGATGCGCCGCGCATCAATTCCTCAAGCCGCTCCGAATTGGTGGCAATCGACAGACTGCCGCGCTGCATGAACCCGGTTGCCTGGCCGGTCTCGGCCTCAAGGGTGGCGTACAGGCTGGTTGTGTATTGCGCAAGCTTGGTGAGGTTGGCCGTGGCGCGCAGTTGACCGACGAGACCGGCGGCATGCCAGGTGGTGCCGCTGGTCAGGCGCTTGCGTTCAAGGAGCACAATGTCGCTCCAGCCAAGTTTGGCAAGGTGATAGGCGATCGAGGCGCCGACCACGCCTCCACCAACGATGACAACTCGGGTATGTTTGGGTAACGACTTGGTCATGGCAGACCTCGCTGTTTGAAGGGGAATAAATGGATCAGGCGCGCAGCCGTTCATTGGCCGGATCCCAAGCAACATCCGGCAAGATGACCGCGCGGCGAAGCTCGCCGAACATCATCACCTGAAACTCGGTGCCGGCCGCTGTCATGGCGGGATCGACATAGGCAAAGGCCAGCGACTTGCCGACGGCGTGGCCATAGCCGCCGCTGGTTGTCAAGCCGACAACGCGGCTGCCGGAATAGACCGGCTCGTTGCCGACGCAATCGCTGTCGGTGTTCTCGACTTCCATATAGACGAGTTTGATACGTTCGCCGCGCTGCTTTTTCGACAGGCTGGCCTCGCGGCCGATGAAATCCGGTTTGTCGGTGCGGATGAAGCGTTCCATCGAGGCTTCGAACATGTCGATTTCAGCGGTGAGTTCCGAACCCCAGCCGCGATAGGCTTTTTCCATGCGCAGCGAGTTCATCGCATAGGTGCCGAACAGCGCAATGGCATGCGGCTTGCCGGCTGCCATCAGCGCGTCAAACACCATCGGCATCTGGCTCATCGGACAGTGCAACTCCCAACCGAGTTCGCCGACATAATTGACCCGCAACAACCGCACACCGGCAACACCGGAAACGGTTGCCTCTTTGCCGGTCAGCCAGCGGAAGCCGCCGTTGGACAAATCAATGTCCGTGCAAGCGGTCAAAACATCGCGCGCCCTCGGTCCGGCAAGCACGAGCACGCCATAGTCGTCCGTCACATCGGTGATGGTGACGTTCTCATCATCGCGCTTGCGCCAAGTCAGTTGGTCGAAATCATGCTGCTGGGCGACGGCGGCGGACAGAACATAGAAATGATCTTCAGCCAGGCGCGTGACGGTGAGTTCGCTTTCGATGAAGCCGTTGTCGTTAAGCAAATGGCCGAGCATGATCGCGCCATCCCTGGCGGGGATTTTGTTGGAACAGATGCGGTCAAGGAAGGCGAAGGCGTCCGCTCCCTTGACTTCAAACTTGGAGAAGGTCGACAGGTCCATCAGGCCAACGCGCTCGCGCACCGCTGTGGCCTCGCTCTTGACTGCGTCCCACCAGTTGGAGCGCTTGAACGAAAACGTCTCGCCCTGACCACTTTTGTCATACCAGCGCGCGCGCTCCCAGCCGAATATCTGGCTGAACTGGGCGCCGTTTGCCTTGAGCTTGTCATGCAGCGATGACTTGCGCAAATTGCGGCCGACAATGTGCTGTTCGCCGAGTTTGTAACAATAATACATGTGGTGATAGTCGGCGACCGCCACTTCCTCGGTGTAGGACTTGGTCGCCCAGTCGCCAAAGCGGCGCGGGTCGAATTCACGCATGTTGATTTCGGCCTGGCCATGCACCATCCATTGCGCCAGATATTTGCCGGCGCCAGCGCCCTGGCAAATGCCGATCGAGGCGCCGCAATGCATCCAGTAGTTCTTGGGGCCGTGGGCGGGACCCGACAAATAGACTCCGTCCGGCGTGTGGGTAATGGCGCCTGAAATCACCGATTTGACGCCCGCCGCGCCGAACAGCGGAAAGCGCTCGGCGGCCTTTTCCAGCCAGGGCATCAGCCGGTCAAGCTCGGGCGCGATCAGTTCACTCTCAAAGTCCCATGCCGGCGGTTTGCCGTCCCAGCATACATGGGCTGTCGCCGTCTCATAGGGTCCGATCAGAATGCCGTTGGTTTCCTCGCGCAGGTAGGCATGGCTGTAGGGATCACGGACAACGGGAAGCTCCGGGCCGAAATCGATCAGTTCCTTGACGGGTTCCGTGATCAGGTAATGATGCAGCATGTTGGAGATCGGCACGTTGTGGCCGGTCCAGCCGCCGACCACATCGGCATAGGAGCCAGCCGAATTCACCACATGCTCGCAGATGATATCGCCCTTGTCGGTGATGATACGCCACTCGCCAGTTTCCAACAGCTTGATGTCCAAGACGCGGGTGCGGCGGTAAATCTCGGCGCCCAGCTTGCGTGCGCCCGCCGCCATCGCATTGGTGATATCGGCTGGCGCAACATGGCCGTCGGTGACGGTGCGAAACGCCGCCTTCACCCCAAAGGGATCAAGAAACGGATGATACTGCTTGATCTCGGACGGGCCAATAATTTCGCCTTCATAGCCGGCAAGTTTTGACACGCCGTAGACATATTTCAGCCAGTTGACTTCCTCATCGGTGGTGGCCAGCCGCAAACCGCCGCAGCCATGCCAGGACACGGCCTGACCGGTGAGTTCTTCAAGTTTCGGATAAAGCTCGGTGCCGTAGTGATGCACCTTGGTCATGTTGAGGGAGGAGTTGAAATGCGGGCATTGGCCGGCGGCGTGCCAGGTCGAGCCGGATGTCAGCTCGCCCTTTTCGACCAGCACAACGTCGGACCACCCCTCCAGCGCAAGGTGATAAAGCAGCCCGACGCCCATGACGCCGCCACCGACAACCACAACCCGCGCATGAGATTTCATCAAGCAGCTCCGCTTCTTCGCTTATTCAGTTCACACAAGTTCAGCAGGGAAACCTGGCGCACGCAAGTCTGTACCGACCGCCTCTTCGAGCAATTTGACGACCTGCGGCGACCATGCGTTACCGCCATAGGCGGATCGCGCCCGGATAAATGTCTGCTGGGTGATTGCGGCCAAGTCGAGCGGCACGCCGAACTCGCGTCCAAATCCCAGGGCAAAGCTCAGGTCCTTGCAGGCGAGATCCATGGTGAAGTTGATGTTGTAGCTGCCGTTGAGAATGACCTGGCCCTCGGTTTCGTGGACAAAGCTGGTGCCGGAACTTGCCTTGATGACATGCCATGCCTGCGCCAGATCCAGCCCGCCTTTCTTGGCCAGCATCAGCGCTTCGCCGTCAGCCACCAAATGGATAAAGGCCAGCATGTTGGTGATGACCTTGATCACCGAGGCCTTGCCCAATTCGCCTACATGGAAGATTTGGCCGCCCATCGCCTCAAAGGCCGCCCGGTGTTTTTCAAAAACAGGGGCGTCGCCGCCGATAATGACCGTGATCTCGCCGGAAGCGGCCAGATGCACCCCGCCCGTCACCGGCGCTTCGAGCACGTCAATGCCCTTGACTTTGGCGAGCGCCGCCATCTTTTCGATCTCGACCTGATCATTCGTGCTCATTTCGATCCACGTGCCGCCAGGCTTCAGCCCGTCCAGGATGCAGCGCGTGCCGGCAAGCACTTTCATCGAAATCGCCGGCGAGGGCAGGCAGGTGAATATGGCGTCGACTTGTTCGGCCACGGCCTGCGGATCGTCGGCCCAATGTGCGCCGCCATCGAGCAACTTTTTGGCGGATGCCCGGTTGAGATCAGTGACGGTGACGTCGAAGCCCTCGCGCAGCAAACTGCCGGCCAGATTTGCGCCAAGATTGCCCAAGCCGATGAATCCGTATTTCATGACTGCTTACCCCGATCAGAATTTGCGGCAGCCTATCATGTGGAATCTGCGATCATTCGAAGGAAAGCGACACCGCGTGCCGGTCTATTCATCAAGCAATAGCGGCAATCTGGCTCCTGACCAGCGTCAGGGTGCGTCGCAATTGCGCAAGCAGGACGCCGCCCCGCAAACGAGGATTGGCGCACAGGATCGTGGTCCATGGAAGCGGACACCGGTTTGGCGTCGGATCATGGTGCAAATGTTTGATTTAGAGGCGGAACCCTGTTTCAGATAGATCCAGTCTGAGCGTTCTGTCTCAAGCAACCCGACTTGCGGGCAAGGAGATTCAATTGGCGAAAACGGACAAGTTCTATATCGGCGGGTCGTGGGTTGATCCGGCACAGGCAAAATTCGCCGATGTGATCAATCCGGCAACCGAAGAGGCCGTGGCGCGCATCGCGATGGGTTCTGCCGCCGATGTCGACCGCGCGGCGAAAGCTGCGGCGGCCGCGTTTCCTTCCTTCTCGATGACGAGCAGAAAAGAGCGGATTGATCTACTCAATTCCATCCTCAATGAGCTGGAAAAGCGGCTTGATGATATCGCCTCTGCCATGACGTCGGAAATGGGAGCGCCAACCGTATTGTCGCGCACGTCGCAGGCCCAATCCGGATACGATCACATCGCAACCATGGTGAAAGTGCTTGAGGAGTTTCCCTTTGAGGAAATGCGTGGAAACACGCTGATCAGCCGGGAGGCGATCGGTGTCTGCGGGTTGATCACGCCATGGAACTGGCCGATCAACCAGATCACCTGCAAGGTGGCGCCGGCGCTCGCCGCCGGCTGCACGATGGTGTTCAAGCCGAGCGAGATTGCGCCGCTCAATGCGTTGATCTTTGCCGAAGTTCTGCATGACGCGGGCGTTCCGGCCGGTGTGTTCAATCTCGTCAACGGTGATGGACCCAATGTCGGCGCTGTCATCGCCGCGCATCCATTGATTGACATGGTTTCCTTCACCGGTTCGACGCGCGCAGGCATTGAAGTGGCCAAACTTGCGGCAGGCACCGTCAAACGCGTTGCGCAGGAGCTTGGCGGCAATTCGCCCAATATCGTGTTTGACGACGCCAATCTTCGGGAAGCCGTTGAAGGCGGCATCGCCAATTGCTTCAACAACAGCGGTCAGTCCTGCAATTCGCCGGCGCGCATGCTGGTGCCTTTCGGCAAGATGCGGGAAGCTGCGGCAATTGCCAAAGCCGCTGCCGAAACCATCAAGGTCGGCGATCCGCGCGATCCATCGACCAAACTTGGGCCCGTCGTGAGCGAGCCGCATTTCAACAAAATTCAAGGGATGATCGAAGTCGGCATCCGTGAAGGCGCAACCTTGGTGACGGGCGGTCCCGGACGTCCGGAGCATCTCAACCGTGGTTATTTCGTCCGACCGACGGTCTTTGCCGATGTCACGCCGGAAATGACGATTGCCAATACAGAGATTTTCGGACCGGTGATGACCATGGTCGGCTACGAAAGCGAAGAAGACGCCATCCGCATCGCCAATGCCACCGAATATGGCCTTGCCGCCTATATCCAAACCTCAAACCCCGATCGCGCCCGGCGCGTTGCCCGGCGGCTGAGGGCAGGGCAGGTCGAGATCAACTACGCCCCATTCGACTATTTCGCGCCTTTCGGCGGCTACAAGCAGTCCGGCAATGGCCGCGAGTACGGCGAGTTCGGTCTGCACGATTATCTGGAGACCAAGGCGACGATGGGGCTGTAGGCGACTGCATGGCGAGCCTCAACCGGCACCGTCTTGTTGCGCGCGCCTGTTCGGCATTTGCCAGGCAAGCCATGCGTTCGGCTGCCATGACGAGAGCCACATCCATCAAACACCTCAAACTTGGATTTCTGATTTTCCGTCAGCGACATTCTTACAGATCCGATTAGGCATTTCTAAAAGCCTTGCTTGTAAACCAAGGTGACCGGTCAACGAAACATCGTTGGCGGAACGCTTTGTGAAAAGCCAAAACGGCGAGGAGTTCCCGAATGTTCAAGCTGGCAGTTCGCTTCGTCAGGGAAGAATCTGGTGCAACCGCAATCGAGTATGGCCTGATCGCCGCCCTTATCGCCATCGCAATCATTGCCGGCGTCGGGGCTCTCGGCACCGCAATTGGCGAAAAATTCAACTACGTACAGGGCAGAGTCGAAGCTGCTGGCTAGAGTGCGGACCCAGGATGACGCGTATCTTTGGACGTGATATCCAGGAATTGAACGGAACCCGTCTTTCTGCGTATGTCTTTTGAGTTTGGATACGCTCCTCATGCTGAGCGCCGCCGTAAGCCGAGGTAGTTCAGTGGCGCTGCAAGGGACCGGCATTTCTGATGAATGAGCATTCAAGCGCGGCGAACGCAAGTTCACCGTCTAAGGCGCACCGGGTCGAACCCGGCGATATGCCGCGGGGCCAGGAAATCGAGGTCAAGTTCAGGACCAGCCCTGAGGGCCTGAAACGCGCATTTGGCTTGCCTTTCTTCGTGTCTGCATCCGCCACTCAAACCCGGCAATTGCGATCCGTCTATTTTGATACCCCCTCAGGCGATCTGCGAAAGAATGGGTTCGTGCTTCGCATCCGGAGGAAGGGCCGTGCCGCTCTGATACTTGGCGTTAAGCAGGCGGGCTCGCCGGTCGATGGCCCATTTCTGCGCAAGGAAGTCGAAGTCCGGTCGCCGGACTTTCAGCCCGACCTGGCCTTGCTCGATGCGGCCCTGGCGTCGGAACTGTTGCGCATAGTCGGTGACAAGTCGATTGAACCAGTATTTGAAACGCAAATCAAACGCCGAACTGTTCTCGTTGATCACGGCCAATCGCGAGTCGAGGTCGCGTTCGACGAGGGGCACATTGTTGATGGCGAACAGCGTATGCCGTTGACGGAGGTCGAACTGGAGCTCAAATCGGGCTTCGAGCCAGATCTTTACGACTTGGCGGCCAAACTCGCGGCAGAATTTCCGCTTCGTCTTGATTTCGTCAGCAAGGCCGAAAGTGGATTCCGTTTCATCACCCGGGAGAAACCGTCGCCGGTCAAAGCTGCAGCCATCGAGTTCGGTCCCGGTGCAACGCTCGACGATGCGGTAAAGGTCATTGTTTCGAATACTTTAGCCCAGTTTGTTGCGAACTGGGCCGCATTGAGAGAAACCGACCATCCTGAATCGATCCACCAGATGCGCGTTGCCCTGCGCCGGATGCGCAGTGCCCTGACAATGTTCAAACGGGTATTGCCTTGTCCGGAATTCAATCTCTTGCGGGCCGAAGCCAAGCGCATTGCTTCGGCACTCGGGCCAGCACGCGAATGTGACGTGTTTCGCCATTCCGCCGAGCAAGGCCCGTTGCTGCACCCGGACCGGCCGGCAAGTTGCGAGACCTTTCTTGCGAACACTGACGAGCGCCGCACTGCCGCCTACGAGGCCGCGCGTTCTCTGATCGAGACACCCGCTGCGTCAATTTTTGTTTTACAGGTTCAATTGTTTCTGGCGAATCGTGCCTGGAGAAGCGTCCTCTCCAGTGCCAAAATGAAGACCCTTGAGATGCCGGCGGCGGGATTTGCGATTGATGCCCTGGACAAGCTGAAAGCCCGCGTCTTAAAGCGCGCAAAGGGGCTTCCCGATATCAGCGATGAGGCACGGCACGAGTTGCGCATCGCCCTTAAGAATCTGCGATATGGCGCGGAATTTTTCAGCGGCCTGTTTGACCGTCGGCGAAAAGCAAAGTCCTATGTCGGCAGCCTTTCCGCGCTGCAGGATATTCTCGGTGTCCATAATGATGTTGTTAACGCAAGGAAGTTCTTGGAGGAGATTTCGCCGGCGGCCGACCCGGCTGCGGAAAAAGCTTCGGGATTCATACTTGGTTGGTATGCGCGCGGGACTGCCATTGCCGATGCGGAACTGCGCAGTGCCTGGAAGACGTTCAGACGGGCCGATACCTTCTGGGATTGAAGTCGCCGATCTGCATCCGGATCATGGTGAAGGAACGTATTGGCAGACTGATGGTTGCTCGGGATCAGGCGCGGGTCGATGCCGAGCGCGCGGCCGCCACGCTGGAAAGCTCGGGACAGGCGATCACCCCATCCCTGCTCAGGAAATTCGCCCGCACTGCCCGCGAGCGGATGCGGATCGATGGTGGAGGCTATCGCCGCGACCATTTGCGCGCCCTTGCCCAGCGCGTAGAGGCCGCGGACGGCGAGGTCCGAATTATGGGATCGAAAGGAGATCTGCGCAGAACCCTCGCCGCCGCACCAGGCGTGAAATCGGCGGCTGGCGGTGTTCGCAGTTCTGTTCCGAATTGGCGGAGGGAAGGGGACAGGTGCCCAACTTTCTCTGGTCTAGGCCGCGACGAAGGGACTGAGCCGCAGTGCAGTCCGGTCACCTTTCCCTCTGGCGAAATAGTCATTCCGAACGTCACCGGCCTGTATCGCCGCCGTCCCATCGCGTTTTCTGGTGCGCTATCTTGTGACGCGCGCAATTCAATGACGTGCGCCTGAGCGAGAATTTTCCTACCGCCGAACCCGACATCGCGATATGCATGGAAATGATCCCGCAACCGGAGGCCGTTCCATGACCCAGCCCACCCCTCGGGACATCGTCGCCTTCTGGTTTCCCGACGGCGATGCGCCGGCGCCCGAAGAGCAAATCCGCCTGTGGAACTGGCGGATGCGCGGTGGTGCGCATGATGCGGTGCTTGCGCAGTTCTGCGACCTGACAGCGCGCGCTGCGGCCGGTGATCTGGACCATTGGGCGGAAACGCCGCAAGGTCGGCTGGCGCTGATCCTGATCCTCGACCAGTTCACCCGGTCGGTCTGGGCTGGCACGCCGCGCGCCTTTTCCTGCGACATCAAGGCCCGGGACCTGTGCCTCGAGGGGTTGGCAAACGGGCATTTTGACGCGCTGGACAACGTTTGGCAGAAAACGGCCTTCAAGATCCCTCTGGAACACTGCGAATGCCCGGGACACCTTGCCAATCTTGACCTTGCGGTCACTATTGCCGAGCGTATAGTCGAGGAAGCACCCGAATACCTCCGCAAATTCTATGTCATGGGGGCGGCGCAACCGGCCCGGCACCGCGCTGTGATCGCGCGGTTCGGACGTCATCCGCATCGCAATGCCATCCTCGGCAGGACGTCCACACCAGAGGAACTGGACTATCTCGACAAGGGGGAGTTTCCGCACACCACGCAGATCGAAATACCGCCGGAGCAGATACCATGACCCGCACACTTCGCCTGACAGCTGACTTGGTCCGCCGCCTGCCACCGCGCGTCGACGACGGCGGGCCTGTACTGGTTACGGCCCCCGATCCCGACTATTACGAGACTACCGCCGCGCAGATCCTTGCGCAGCGTCCAGACAATGGTGAGCTTTCGATCTTTGCCGTCGGCTCGCTGAACTGGAACCCGCGGTTCGAGGTAGCCGAGCGCCGCGCAGCCCATGTCAATGGCTGGCGTCGCGAATTCTGCCTCGGGCCGATCCGGCGCATGCGCGGCAGCCCGGGTGCCCCCGGCCTGCTGCTGTCGCTCGACCGCGGCGGCGCGTACCCCGGCGTTGTGCGGCGCATTCCAAGCGGACGATCTGGCCGCAGCGCTTGCCGGGCTGATGCGGACGGAACCCCCGGTGCCGCCGCAGTGGGAAACAGGCTCGGGCACTCTGCGCGCCATAGCGTTCACCACGGACCCCACCTTTCCCCTCTACTGCCGCGAACCTCCCGAGACAGACGTTGCCGACATCCTCGCTTCGGCTGTTGGACAAATGGGAACCATGGCCGAATATCTCTTGAACGCGGTGACCGAACTCGAAAAGGCTGGAGTCCACGATCCCTATCTCTGGCGCCTTCAAGCCATGGTTGCAGACCGGCTGGAGCGGTTGCCGGACCGCACTGATGCGTACCGGTGATCAAGCAGCCGCAGCGTACCTGCCTGAACAAGGCCTTCGCTATAGCCGTCCTCTCCGGAGCCTAGTGACAAGACGCGCGAAAAAGGCCCGTGCAGGCCCGAGAAGCCCAACCGACGATTGGATCCCAGTCGCGTTGGCGGAGGGAACGGGACTGACGTCAAACCTTCTCTACCTCGTAAGCCATTCATAATGCAGCATATCAGAATCTGACGTAGTTGTCCTCGCTATCGCTGCGACGCTAAGGCCACGTTCGAGCAGCAGTTCCTCGACCAAGCGCAGGTTCAGCGGGAACCGGTAGTACAGCCAAACCGCCCAAGCGATGATTTGTGGCGGAAAGCGGTGACGCTTGTAGCTGATGGATTGGTTCATACCGTACCAGATACATCATCTCCCATGACCGTCGGTTAACCTGACATCGCCCACCGGCCCCATGGTCCGCGCCATCCTTGCTGCGATCCACCGATTGCGAACGCCACCAGCATGTGCATGATCGCGATCCAGGCCCAAACTCAACGAAAGCAGCAGGACAGGTCTGTCCGGCGCGCTGAAAAACGTCGCTGCCAGGCCAGGATGATACGGATTCACGACCCGATCAGCCAAAATTCTGCAGGTTTGGCGGAAGTGGACGCCGCTCGGAGCGCAAAACTCTTGACCCCCAAGCAAAATCCGGCAAACTTGAGATCCAGCGGCAGGCCACTTGGGGAATGCTGGTCTACCCGACCACGCACGCCGTTCGGCACGAAAAACCTTTGATCCGCTGGCCCGATCAAGCAATCTTGGCGTCGAATGGCAGGGCACTTGGGGAATGTCGAGTGAATCCTCTGCCGACAGAGTTGTGCAACAACGCCCAAGAAACGCTTCATGAACTGTTAAAACTGAGTAAGGTGAAAGCTTGAAAACGCTGCGCATCATGAGCACGAAACCCACACGCGTGCCGTCACAGAGTCGAGCGGAGGCATGACTTGAGACAGACCGATCCACCTGTCGATGGGATAAGACCGCAACTGGATGGGCTGCGGGCAGTGGCGATGGGGGGGGTGCTGTATGTTCATTACTGGAATAACACACCGGTAACGGAACATTTGCGCGTTACACTTTTTCTGGTCATTTCGGGCTTCTTGATCACCCATATCCTTGTGTCTGCCAAGGCGAGTGGCGGCGAATTGATCGCACGCAATTTCTATCTGCGCCGTGCGCTACGACTGTTTCCGGCTTTGCTAGTCGTCTTTTTGATAGCCTTCATTCTTGATGCAGATGGGTTTCGTGACAGCGCAGGCTGGCATCTGCCGCCGACATCGAACATTTATTTCGCCATGAATGAAACGATGAAGCCTTGGGTGGTTGCACATCTATGGAGCCTCAACCTGCTTGAGCAGTTTTATTTGATTTGGCCGCTAGTGATTTTGTTCCAAAGCGAAAAGGTGCTGCATGTTGTCGTGGTCCTTGGCATCGCGGGCCTCGCCTTTGTGCGAGCTAATGCTGCGGCGTTGGGGGTGGACGGATGGTGGCTTACCTTTGTTTTCGCTTTCGATCCAATTCTGGTCGGCGCGCTGTTTTATCTCGTGCAGCGCCACAAACCAGTGCGTGAGGTGCTGACAGCGCCATTTAGTGTGGTCTTCGCGATCTTTGTGATTGCCTCACCCTTGCTTGTTTCTCAGGTGCCAGCATGGCAGGACTTTGGCCACTCGATCAGCTATCGCTTTTTCGCGCAGCCGGCTTTGGCGGTTCTGGTGTTGGGGGCCTATCACGGCTACCGGGGGCCAGTGGGATGGGTCCTACAATCTCCGCCAGCACGGTTCCTCGCGCAGATTTCCTACGGCGTTTACGTCTATCACATGATCGCATGGTACGTTGTCGGCGAGTTCTATCCGGCAATCTTCGAGAAAGGGCCGCAAACCTTCTTGGTGATGAGCGTCATAACCACAGGCGTGGCAACGGTCTCTTGGCATGTGATCGAAGCCCCGATCGGGCGAATGAAACGGCACTTCCCGGTAAGGCGCCCTCAGGCCGCAATGGCGTTGGCACACTGAAATCACGGTCATGCAGCATTCCCTATTATACCACAGGCCACCCCGCGCCGTCTTGATCCCCCGCGTGTTCAACTCGTCCGCGATCTGCCGCGCAGGGACGCGCCGCCCGCCGCATTCGACCACTCTGCCACCTCTCCGCGTCAGGGATCGTCGCAGGCCGGGGGTTTAGAGGCTTTACAGGTGCTGGCATGATTTAACCCCTCCTGACTGGCTGGCAACGGTGTTGCGCCCAATCACTTCTGATAGAGCAAATGGCGCTGCCCGGCAATGAAACCGGATGCTGCGGTTAACGCGAAGCATTGAACCGACCTTGGTCAAGCGGAAATCTTCCGTCGCACCGCAGATGGCACTGCAAGTTTACGCCCGGCTACACCACGACGAAATCGGCCGCGTTGATCACCGGATGCGTGTTCAGCGTGGCGAACTGGATGGCGCCGCCGGCTGCATTGCCGTTGGAATCGTAGAACAGCGCGCCGGTGACCGTGTTGTAGATAATGCGGTCATCGGCATCGGTCGCCGTTCCCGTTGCATTCGCCTTGAAGAACAAGGCGTTCAACACCCCAAGCGCCAGGGTATTGAACAAGCCCGCGCCCGTGTTCTCCAGCCGGATCGTGTCGGCGGCGGAGTTGTAGTCCATGATCGTGTCGCGGTTGGTCGCCGCATTCAGCGCCGTGTTGAACACGAACGTGTCCGCCCCCAGAAGGCCGGACAACGTGTCATTGCCAAGGCCGCCATTCAGCACATTTGCGCCGGAATTACCGAAGATCGTGTTGTTGAATGCGTTGCCGGTCAGGTTGATCGCATTGACCCCCCCGGCGGAAGTCGTTGACAGGGTCTCAATCTCCTGACCTGTGGCAAGCGTGTAACTAACGGCGGACCAGACTCGGTCCGTCCCGCCACCAACGGCCTCAATCACCACATCAAGCGCATTGTCGAGGAAATAATTGTCATTGCCGAGCAGGCCGGTCAGCGTGTCAACGCCAAGGCCGCCATTCAGCGCATTGGCTCCATAATTGCCGAAGATCGAGTTGTTGAACGCATTGCCGGTCAGGTTGATCGCATTGAACCCCCCGGCAGATGTCGTGGACAAGGTTTCGATCTCCTGCCCAGCGGCCAGCGTGTAACTGCCGGCGGACCAGACCCGGTCCGTGCCGCGGCCAACGGCCTCAATCACCACATCAAGCGCATTGTCGACATAGTAATTATCATTGCCGCCAAAGCCGGACAAAGTGTCAATGCCAAGGCCGCCGTTGAGCCTGTCATTGCCGCCATTGCCAATAATCGTGTCGCCACCGCCGAGACCATTAATGGTGTCATTGCCATCGCCGCCGTAGTGGGTTCCTGCAGCGTCATTGCCGGAATAGATGAGGTCCGGGAAGTCCGAAGATGTCAGCACAATCTGGTCGGTTCCCAATTGTTCGCCAATGTTGACGGAGGGTCCCATCCCCGCGACACCACGCCCTCTGAGATCGGGCAGTGCAAAATTGGTCACGCCGTTGCCTCCATAGGTCGTTCCCAACAACGAAAACAACGCCTGGTTTTGATTGATCGGAAGAAGCTGACCTTGGCAAAGTGCAAAGCCCGATGGGGCGAAGTTGCCGGCAAATGTTATGACTTCACCAAGCATGGGCGTATCGGAATCGGCGCCGCCGCCTTGGCTTGGGTAAATACCCGTCAGGGCGATGACATAATTGAGGGCAACCGACGGCTCGCGATTGTCTACCGCAGTTCCCGAACCGCCCATATTGGCCGGCAGATTGGCTTGTGTGATGATGACATCTTCCTGACCAAACACATCGCCCAGCGCATAATTGCCGCCCGCGCCCACCGCAGTGCGCCCGCGCAGATCAGGAAGTGCAAATGTCGTTTGACCATCGCCGCCATAGGTTGTGCCGATCAACTGAAACAAGGCTTCGTATTGAGAAATGTCCAACAATTGCCCATTGCATTCCAGATAACCGCCCGGAACAAAATTCGAGGCAAACTTCACGACCGATCCAACATAACCGAGCGACGCGCCGCCACCGCCTTGCTGCGGAAAAAGGCCTTCGCTGCGGATCAGGTACTTGACGCACAGGGACGGCCCGTCTTCATCGACGGCGGAATTCTGACCGCCCAGGCTTGACGGCAGTTGCGCTTGCGCCAAGATCGTCGAGGCGGCGCCCGACTGCTGACCAATGTTGACAAGGCCAAGCCCGGGTCCCTGGCCCTCGCCGACGGCGCTGCGCCCGTTGAGATCGGGCAGCGCGAACGTCGTCTGCCCGTTGCCGCCATAGATGGTGCCGATCAGCGAGAACAGCGCCGTGTTTTGCCCGATGCCCAGAACCTGCCCGTTTGCGGTTGGGGCGCCGGCGAGCCCGAAGTTGAAGGCATAGGTGTGGACCATTGCCATCGTCATCCCGGAGTTGAAACTGTCGCGTGCCGGAAAGATGCCGCTGATCGTCAGAGTTTCGTTCAAGACCAGTAACGGCTGGTAGTTGTCAAGCGCAGTCACCATGGTTGTTGTCTTTCCGAAATGTCAGATCATAACAAAGTCTGCCCCCGAAATAGGTGAGCGCTCGGCAGGTGCCAGGAACTGTACATCAGAACCACCAACTTTACCATCATAACTGTGGAGCGGCGCCTGTATGGAAATATGGTTATTGACATGTGCCGGCGCGTCAATATGGAACGCCGCAGCGCCGTCTTCACCGCAGACAGATGCGGAAGAAAGTTCGGGTCACGCCCGCTGTCGCTCGCGAGGGGCCGTTGCCAGAGGCGCCTCCGGCGGATGAACCGGCGCCAAGATCTGCGCGGTATCGCCGGCATCGGCTTCAGCGACATTGCTCATTTGAACCGCTACTTCAAGGCGCGGTACGGCGAGGCGCCGTCGGCGCTGCGCGGACGCTGACGCCGTTCTGCAAGACATGCGCCCATGGCCGTCAGCGCCGCTTGCCTCAAACCACGACGAAATCCGCCGAATTGATCACTGGGTGCGTGCTCAGCGTGGCGAACTGGATGGCGCCGCCGGCTGCATTGCCGTTGGAATCATAGAACAGCGCGCCGGTGACCGTGTTGTAGACGATGCGGTCATCGGCATCGGTCGCCGTTCCCGTCGCACTGGCCTTGAAGAACAGCGCGTTGAGCACGCCAAGCGCCAGCGTGTTGAACAGGCCCGCGCCCGTGTTCTCCAGCCGGATCGTGTCGGCGGCGGAGTTGTAGTCCACGATCGTGTCGCGGTTGGTCGCCGCATTCAGCGCCGTGTTGAACACAAATGTGTCCGCTCCGAGAAGGCCGGACAAAGTGTCATTGCCAAGGCCGCCATTGAGCACATTTGCGCCGGAATTGCCGAAGATCGTGTTGTTGAATGCGTTGCCGGTCAGGTTGATCGCAATGACCCCCCCGGCGGAAGTCGTTGACAAGGTCTCGATCTCCTGACCCGCGGCAAGCGCGTAACTGACGGCGGACCAAACCCGGTCCGTCCCGCCACCAACGGCCTCAATCACCACATCGAGCGCATTGTCGAGGAAGTAATTGTCATTGCCGAGAAGGCCGGTCAGCGTGTCAACGCCAAGGCCGCCACTAAGCGCATTGGCTCCATAATTGCCGAAGATCGTGTTGTTGAACGCAT
>JANNRN010000190.1:0-4550 GCA_031401375.1 Phyllobacteriaceae bacterium
CGGGAGATCCGGCTGACCCAATCAATCGTATTCTTGAGGAGCGGCGGTATCGAGCCGTTATACTCAGGGCTCGCAATCAGGATGCCGTCATGGGCGGCAAAGAGCCGGCCGAGTTTCATCGCGTTTTCCGGAATGCCCTCCAATCGCTGCAGGTCTTCATCCATGATCGGGAGCGGGTAGTCGATCAGGGAGATGCGTGTCACGTCACATTCGAGCTTTGCCAGTTCAAGCGCCGCGGCATCCGCCACTTTTCCGCTATAGGCGCCTGCGCGGTTAGAGCCGGGGAAAACGAGAACGCGAGGGGTGTTCATGGAAGCTCCGGCAATCAAAAAACAGAACGCTGCTCTATCCGGTGCGCCGGGGGCCTGTCCAGACCGCGAACCCCGGCCGGTTCACCGCGCCCTGGAATAAACCCACAACTGGGCCGGCGGAACGTTGCGAATGACCATGCCGAGGCGTTTGACGGCATATGTTCCAAGGCCCGGCGGAACCGGGGACTTGCGACCATAGGAGAACTGGATCAGCGGCCGGCCCGGCGGCAACCGGTCCAGAATGTCCTCGACAAGAGCAATCCGGCTTTGGAGAGGAAAGTTGAGCAAGGGCAAAGCGGAAATGGCGCAATCAAACTGCGATGTCTGGCTCACTGGCAACACACGCTCCAGCGCGAAAGCATCGGCTTCCACCACATTGACGCCCGGAAACCGCAGGCGGAGCTTGTCCGCAAACGTTTTCGAATACTCGACGGCCCACAACAATTCCCTTGGCAGCCCTGTCTCCAGAATCGCCCGCGTTATCGTTCCGGTGCCGGGGCCGATTTCAAGAACCGGCAGGCCTGATCGAAGGTCAATAACACTGGCCATCTTGCGGGCAAGCCGCACCCCGGTTGGCCAAACAGAACCGACGGATTTTGGCTCTCTTGCCCAAGCCCCGAAAAACCTGAGGCCGTCGCGAAGACCGTTGTCCAATCCGGCAACTTTGCGGACGCTCATGAGGAATCCCCATTTCGCCAAGTCATTCAAGGCGCAACGGCGATGGGTTATGCCGCGTTAATCAGTAAAGCAAGCCCGGGCGCCGCTATTCACTGAGCCCGTCAAAGAAATCCTTCATGCGCGCAAAGAACCCGTTGGACTGCGGGTTGTTTTCCTTTGACGAAATCCGGTCAAATTCCTCGAGCAGTTCGCGCTGACGTTTGTTGAGGTTCATTGGGGTTTCAATGGCGATCTGGATATAGAGATCACCCATGTTCGGCTGGCGCATCACCGGCATGCCCTTGCCCTTCAGCCGAAACTGCTTGCCGTTCTGGGTGCCTTCGGGGACTTTGACCCTTGTCTGGGTGCCATCAAGCGTCGCCACTTCGAACTGGCCGCCAAGCGCCGCCGTTGTCAGCGAGATCGGCACCTTGCAATAGAGGTCGGCGCCGTCGCGCTGGAAGAACTCGTGCGGCTTGATCGACAAAAAGATGTAGAGATCACCAGCAGGACCGCCACGCGCCCCTGCTTCACCCTCACCGGTCAGCCGAATGCGCGTTCCGTCCTCAATGCCCGCCGGAATATTGACCGAAAGGGAACGCTCCTGCGTGGTGCGTCCGGCGCCTGAGCATTTCGCACAAGGTGTCTTGATGACCTGGCCGCGGCCATTGCAGGTCGGGCAGGTGCGCTCGATCGAAAAGAAACCTTGCGCGGCGCGCACGCGGCCGGCGCCGCCACAGGTAGCACAGGCGGTGGCCTGCGTTCCGGGCTTGGCACCGGAGCCTGAACATTCGTCACAGGTGACCGCGGTTGGAACGCGAATCTGCGCGGTCTTGCCGGAAAAAGCCTCCGCGAGAGTGACTTCCATGTTGTAGCGCAGGTCTCCCCCGCGCTCGCGGCCACTGGAATTTCCCGAACGGCGGCGGCCGCCCATCATCTCGCCAAAAATGTCTTCGAAAATATCGGCAAATCCGCCGCCGGCAAAGCCCTGGCCACCGGCGCCGCCCTGTTCGAAAGCGGCATGGCCAAAACGGTCATAGGCAGCCCGCTTTTGCGGGTCCTTCAACGTCTCATAGGCTTCGTTGATTTCCTTGAACTTGCCCTCCGCCGACGCATCGCCGTGATTGCGGTCGGGGTGATATTTCATCGCGAGTTTGCGATAGGCGGATTTCAGCGCCGCTTCGTCGGCACCTTTTGCAACGCCAAGCGTTTCATAAAAATCAGCCTTGGCCATGTTTTCCCGCAGCATTAAAATGGAGCCACGGGCGTTCCGATGGAATCGGAACTGTGGCTCTAACCTTTTGATTTGTCGCGTTGTCCTGTGCTTTTGATGATTCCATCAAAAGCGGAAACGCTCTAGCCCCTTATATCAACCCCGGCGGATGTTTCCATCCGCCGGGAGAAATCAAAGGACACATCCGGTCGTCGCAGACGGCGGGATGTCAGGCCGACTTCTTCTTGTCGTCCTCGTCGTCGATTTCTTCGAAATCGGCGTCGACAACATCATCCTTGCTGGAATCCTTGGCGGCATCGGCCGCGGCGTCCGCTTCAGCTTGCGCCGACTGGGCCTCGTACATGGCCTGACCAAGTTTCATCGAGGCATCCATCAGGGCTTGCGTCTTCGCCTTGATGTCTTCGACATCCTCGCCCGCGGATGATTCCTTGAGGCTGGCAATGGCGTCGGAGATCGCGTTGCGCTCGGCTTCACCGACCTTGTCACCGAATTCCTTCAGCGACTTCTCGGACGAATGCACGAGGGCTTCCGCCTGATTGCGCGTCTCCACCAATTCGCGGCGGACCTTGTCGCCCTCGGCATTCTCTTCGGCTTCCTTGATCATCTTCTCAATGTCGGCATCCGACAGGCCGCCGGAGGCCTGGATGCGGATCTGCTGCTCCTTGCCGGTGCCCTTGTCCTTGGCCGAAACCTGAACGATGCCGTTGGCGTCGATGTCGAAGGTGACTTCAATCTGCGGCATGCCGCGCGGCGACGGCGGCAGGCCGACCAGATCAAACTGGCCAAGCATCTTGTTGTCCGCGGCCATTTCGCGCTCGCCCTGCGAGACGCGGATGGTCACAGCCGACTGGCTGTCTTCAGCGGTGGAGAAGACCTGGCTCTTCTTGGTCGGGATCGTCGTGTTGCGGTCAATGAGACGGGTGAATACGCCGCCGAGCGTTTCGATGCCCAGCGACAGCGGGGTCACATCGAGAAGGAGAACATCCTTGACGTCACCCTGCAAAACGCCGGCCTGAATGGCGGCGCCCATGGCAACGACTTCGTCCGGGTTCACACCCTTGTGCGGCTCCTTGCCGAAGAACTGCTTCACGACTTCCTGAATCTTCGGCATGCGGGTCATGCCGCCGACAAGAACCACTTCATCAATGTCAGAGGCCTTGACGCCCGCATCCTTCATCGCGGCCTTGCAGGGCTCAATGGTCTTCTGGACGAAATCATCAACCAGGCTTTCAAACTTGGCGCGGGTCAGCTTCATCGTCAGATGCTTCGGACCGGAAGCGTCAGCGGTGATGAAGGGCAGGTTGATTTCGGTTTGCGTGGCGGAAGAAAGCTCGATCTTGGCCTTTTCAGCGGCTTCCTTCAGACGCTGCAGCGCGAGCTTGTCCTTGGTCAGATCAATGCCCTGATCTTTCTTGAATTCGCCGGCCAGATACTGGACCAGGCGATTGTCGAAGTCCTCGCCGCCAAGGAACGTGTCGCCATTGGTGGATTTGACTTCAAACACGCCATCGCCGATTTCGAGAATGGAAATGTCGAAAGTGCCGCCGCCAAGGTCATAGACGGCGATGGTGCCGGCCGACTTCTTGTCGAGGCCATAGGCGAGCGCAGCCGCAGTCGGCTCATTGATGATGCGAAGGACCTCAAGTCCGGCGATCCTGCCGGCATCCTTGGTGGCCTGACGCTGGGCGTCATTGAAATAGGCGGGAACGGTGATGACGGCCTGATCGACGGTTTCGCCGAGATAGGCTTCAGCCGTTTCCTTCATTTTCTGCAGGATCATGGCGGAGACCTGCGAAGGCGAATACTTGTCCTTGTTCACCTCAACCCAGGCATCGCCATTGTCGGCCTTGACAATCTTGTAGGCGACAAGACCCTTGTCCTTCTCAACCAGCGGATCATTGTAGCGGCGGCCCATCAGGCGCTTGACGGCAAACAATGTGCCTTCGGGATTGGTCACAGCTTGACGCTTGGCGGGCTGGCCGACCAGACGCTCCTTGTCGTCGGAAAACGCCACCATAGACGGCGTCGTGCGCGCGCCTTCGGCATTTTCGATCACTTTCGGATTTTTGCCATCCATGATGGCAACGCAGGAATTGGTCGTACCAAGGTCAATACCAATGACTTTAGCCATGTTTCTCTCCTTTTAGCGAGCGGCCCGAACCCGGTCTGGCGTTTCGGGCTGCCCCTGATCAAACTATTCCGCACGGGAATTCGCGGCGTATATAAGAAGACGAGTCCGATGCTGCAAGGCAATTCACCTCCAAAACCCGGCTGCCGCCCCGCAAATATGGCAGGTTTGGCGATTTTCTTGGGTCCAATAAGCAAAGCCGTTGCAAATGACCCGGTCA
>JANNRN010000191.1:0-7625 GCA_031401375.1 Phyllobacteriaceae bacterium
GGCCATTCCGTATTTCCGGGTCTTACGGTTCTGGAGAACCTGCTGCTTGGCACATGGTCAACACGCCTGAGCCGCGCAGACCGCTCAAACGTGATTGAACAGGCCTTCGAGCGCGCGCCAATTCTGCGCACCAAGAAATCCATTCGCGCGGGCCTCTTGTCCGGGGGGCAGCAACGCATCCTGGAAATGGCGCGGCTTGGTCTCTCCCGGCCATCGCTGATCATTCTCGACGAAGTCTCGCTCGGCCTCGCGCCGAAGCTGGTTCACGAAACCTTCGCGCGCGTCAACGAGTTGCGTGCGGAAGGTGCTTCGGTGCTGGTTGTTGACCAGAGCGCCCGGCATGTCCTGGCAATCGCCGACTACATTTACATCATGCGTCTGGGAGAAATCCAGATGGAGGGTCCGGCGCTCGATTTCCGCGACCGGGTGGAAGACATCGCGCGCGAATTCATCTGAGGAGGAAATCATGTCAGACCTAATGATCCTGTTGCAATTAACCATCGACGGACTGACGCGCGGGGCGATGTACGGGCTCATGGCCACCGGCCTTGCCCTGATTTTTGGCATTGTGCGTGTCATCAACATGGGGCACGGCGAGTTGTTCATGCTCGGCGCCTACGCCATGTATTTCCTGACCGCGGTTCTCGGTGTTCCGCCGATCCTGGGAATTCTGATTTCGGCGGGACTTCTGTTTTTGGTTGGGATGGCAATGGAACGCGGCCTCATTGCGCCCTTGCGTTCGCGGCTTGGTGAAAACTGGCTTGTCGACGGCTATGTCTTGACCATCGGCCTCATGGTTATCCTGCAAAACCTTGCGCTCATGGTGTTCGGTGCCCGCGAATTCGGCGTGGCCAGTTTCTGGCCGGGGCGCATCGAAATGGGCGACCTCGTTATTTCAAACGAGCGCATCGTCATACTGCTTGCCGCCTTTGTCCTTGCCGGGGCGCTTGGCGCGTTTTTGCACTACACCAATGTCGGCCGCGCCATTCGCGCGACCGCTGAACATCCGCGGGCGGCGCAAACGCTCGGGATCAATATCTCCAACATGTATACACTGACCTTCGGCATTGGCGCGGCGCTGGCCGGTGCGGTCGGTGCAATTCTCCTCTCGATTTACCCAGCCTTTCCCACCGTCGGTGGCGAGATCCTGCTCAAGGCTTTCGTCGTGGTGATCGTCGGAGGTTTGGGCAATGTCTGGGGAGCCATGCTTGCAGGCCCGCTCCTGGGACTGATTGAATCCTATTCGACCGCTTTCGTTTCCGGCGGCTGGCAGAACACCACGATTTCGTTACTCGTCATTCTGGTGCTCTTTTTGCGTCCGCAGGGATTGTTCAGCAAACAGGTGGTGCGGCCATGACAAACCGGGCAGCGAACAGAATTGCAACGCCAACCGAGATCGCTGTTTTCGGGACGGTCACCGCTGCCATGGTGGTCATTCCGTTGATCATTGGCGGCCGCTACGTGCCAACCGTGATGGCGTCGATCCTGCTGTTCTTCATCCTGGGCGCGCTCTTTGACTTCATGCTGGGTTATCTCAAGATCGTCAATTTCGGCATTGCAGGTTTCCTGTGCGCCGGCGCGTATGGGTCCGCATTGTCGGTCCTTTATCTGGGCATCTCTCCGTGGCTCGGCTTGCTCGTTGGCGGCATCGCGTCACTGGCGCTTGGACTGGTCACCGGTGCGCTCACATTGCGTCTTCGTGGCATCTATGTGGGCTTGACGACGCTCTTCGTCATGGAGAGCCTGCGCTACACGATTCTCAGCGGGCGCGAATTCACCCGTGGCGCCTCCGGTTTGATCGTCGATCCATTCACGCCGATCATGGGCATCACTTTTTCCCGGCGCGATCCCATCACGTACTATTACGTGCTTCTCGCGCTCGTGGCTGCGGTCTACCTTTGCCTTCACCTGATTGTCAGGTCCCGCATCGGGCTGGTTTTCAAGGCCATTCGCGACGACGAACTCGGCGCGAGCGTGCTCGGCCTCGAGGTCGTTCACTACAAGCTCCTGAACTTTGCAATCGCGACTTTCTTCATCGGCGTGTTCGGCGCGTTTTATGCCCATTATCTCGGGATCCTTGTGCCAACCAGTCAGGAATTTGGCGTGCCCCGCACCGTCGAAATTCTTGTCATTGCCTATATCGGTGGAAGAGGGACCCTTTGGGGCTCGCTGCTCGGAGCGATCTTGCTTGTCGGACTGCAGGAGGTTTTTCGCGACCTCGCCGAGTGGCGGCTGATCATCTACGGCGCGGCTCTCATGATGATCATCATGCTGTTTCCAAAAGGCCTTGCCGGCGCCGCTGAGAGCATTTTCGCCTGGCTGGCGCGTATAGCCGGCATAAGCAAGCCGGCAGTGCCGGATGGGGCGCCTCAACGCGCTCGAACGACAACCGAATAGAAGGAGATCCTCGATGACACTCATGCCGAATTCCCTCGAAGCCCGCGATGTAGCTTACCATCTGCACTCCTACTCCAATCCCCAAGCCCTGGCAGAGACCGGGCCGCTGGTGATTGAGCGAGGCGAGGGGATCTATGTCTATGACAACAGCGGCCGCAAATACATCGAAGGGGTCGCATCGCTCTGGTATGCGTCGCTCGGATTCAGCGAGAGCCGTCTCGTCGAAGCGGCTCACAAGCAACTGCTGAAGCTGCCTTGCTACCACTCGTTCGGCCACAAGGTCACCGACGTAGCCGTCGAACTCGCCGAACGACTGGTGAAGCTCGCACCGGTACCCATGTCGAAGGTCTACTTCGCCGGTTCCGGCTCCGAAGCCAACGACACGGCGCTGAAAATCGTTCGCTTCTTCAACAATGCGCTTGGTCGTCCCAACAAGAAGAAGGTGATCGCCAGACTACGGGGATATCACGGCACGACCTTGGCAACGGCCAGCCTCACTGGCCTGCCACGCAACCATGCGAGTTTTGATCTTCCGATCGACGGCATCCTGCATACCGATTGCCCGCTGTACTACCGCTACGCCGAGAAGGGTGAAAGCGAGGCAGACTTCGTCGACCGCATTGTGGGCAATCTCGAAGCGATGATCCTGCGGGAAGGGCCGGAGACTATCGCGGCATTCTGGGCGGAGCCGCTGATGGGGTCAGGTGGCGTCATCGTACCACCAGAAGGCTATTACCAGAAGGTTCAGGCGGTCCTCGACAAATACGACATCCTTTTCGTAGCCGACGAGGTGATCTGCGCTTTCGGACGGCTCGGCCACATGTTCGGCACGCAGGCGTTTGGTCTCAAGCCGGACATGATTATCGTCGCAAAGGCGCTGTCGTCTGGGTATCAGCCGATCTCGGCATTGCTTGTCAATGAGCGTGTCTTTTCAGCCCTGTCGAACGAGGCGGGGCGGCTTGGCGTGTTCGGTCACGGATTCACTTATTCGGCACATCCGGTCCCGGCCGCCGTCGCGCTCGAGACCCTCAACATCTACGAGGAACGGGACATCGTTTCCCATGTGCGCAGCGTCTCGCCGAATTTTATCGAGGGCATGCATCGCTTTGCCGACAACCCCTTCATCGGCAACGTCCGTGGGATGGGTCTTATCGCCGGCATGGAGATCGTCAAGGATAAGGCGACGAAGGAGAATTTCGATCCTTCGCTGCGCGCCGCGCTGACCCTCGAGGCGAAATGCCTCGAAGAGGGCGTCATTGTTCGCGCCATCGGTGACGTTGTCGCCGTCTCGCCGCCTCTGATCATAACCGAAACGGAAATCGACGACATGCTGGCCCGGATCGGGCGCGGCTTGCAGAAATTCGCCGAAGCGATGTCGGCACACGTGTGAAGGGAACAAACGACATGAACATCAAGGCAAATCTCATCGGTGGCGAGTGGCTCGGCTCCAACAATGCGCGCGCCAACATCAACCCTTCCGACACTGACGACATCGTCGGCCACTACGCCGATGCGTCTGCCGCCGACGTGAAAGCTGCGGTCGCCGCCGCCCGCGTCGCAGCCGAATCGTGGACGCAGGCGCCACTCGGCACGCGTGCGACGCTGCTGCAAAAGGTTGCCGACGCGATCGACGCAAAGCGCGGCGAACTGGCATTGCTGCTGTCGCGGGAGGAGGGCAAGGCATTGCGTGATGCCACTTCGGAGATCGTTCGGTCCGCAGAGATTTTCCGCTTTTATGCCGGCGAGGTCTACCGTATGTCCGGCGATCGGGTTGCTTCGGTGCGGCAGGGGGTCGGTGTCGAGGTATTTTACGAACCCGTCGGCGTCGTTGGCCTCATCACGCCATGGAACTTTCCCATGGTCATTCCGGCATGGAAGATCGCACCCGCGCTTGCTTATGGCAACGCCGTCCTGTTCAAGCCGAGCGAGTTGGTGCCGGCGACGGCATGGGCGTTGAGCGAGATTATCCATGACGCTGGCGCGCCGGCCGGCCTATTTAACCTGCTAATGGGCGGCGGGGACATCGGCAAGGCAATCGTCGATCATGTCGACGCGGTGAGCTTCACCGGCTCGGTTGCAACAGGCCGCGCTGTGGCGCAGCAGGCCGCCAGCCGAATGATCCCGGCGCAATGCGAGCTTGGCGGCAAGAACCCCCTGATCATCGCCGCCGATGCTGACCTTGCCGTTGCGGTCGACTGCGCCGTTCAGGGAAGCTTCTTCCAGACTGGCCAGCGCTGCACGGCGTCCAGCCGTCTGGTCGTCGACCAGGAAATCGCTGGCCGCTTCACCGACGCGGTTGTCGAACGGCTGAAATCCCTGGTCGTTGGAGAAGGCCCGAACGCCTCAACGGACATCGGCCCGGTGGCCGACGACCGGCAATTCGCCAAGGATTTGTCCTACATCGCCCTTGCCGAGAAGGAAGGCGCGCGCCGCGTGTTTGGCGGTGAGCAACTGAACAGACCGAAGTCTGGGTACTACCTCTCTCCGGCCCTCTTCACGGAATCGTCGAACGCCATGCGCATCAATCGGGAGGAGGTCTTCGGACCTGTGGCCTGCATCATTCCAGTTCGCAGTTATGAAGAGGCGCTGCATGTTGCCAATGACACTGACTTCGGCCTGTCAGCCGGCATCGTCACGACATCACTGAAGTTGGCGCATGACTTCAAGGCGAGGATCCGCAGCGGTATTGCCATGGTCAACCTGCCGACTGCCGGCGTCGACTTCCATGTGCCGCTGAGTGGAATGAAGGCCTCGAGCTACGGCCAGCCCGAGATGGGATCGCAGGCCATGCGATTCTACACCAAGGCCCGAACCGCTTATACGTTTCCGGGCTGATGGCGATGGAACCGAGCTTCACAACCCGCCCGGAGATCAAGGGCACCTTCGGCGTCGTGACCAGCACGCACTGGATCGCATCCTCGGTCGGCATGTCTATCCTCGAACGCGGCGGCAATGCCTTCGATGCGGCAGTCGCGACGGGATTTACCCTGCAGATCGTTGAACCACACCTCAACGGACCAGGCGGCGAGGTGCCGATCATCCTGTGGAAGGCCGGCGAAGAGGCGCCGAAGGTCATCTGCGGCCAGGGCACTGCTCCCGCTGCAGCAACCATCGATCGTTATGACGAGCTTGGCCTGAAGCTCGTCCCTGGCACCGGCCTGCTGGCGGGTGTCGTGCCCGGCGCCTTCGACGCCTGGATGATCATGCTGCGCGACTACGGCACGATGACGCTGGAAGAAGTGCTCACCCCCGCAATGGGCTATGCGCAGAACGGTTTCCCGCTGGTTCGGCGCGCCGTGCAGGCGATCCACGCCGTCGACGATTTCTTTTGCCGCAACTGGCCGACTTCTGCGCAGGTGTGGCTGCTGAATGGCACACCGCCGAAGCCCGATCAGCTGTACCGGACCCCTGGCATTGCAAGGACCTACAAACGCATCTGCGAGGAGGCGCTCGCTGCCGGATCCGACCGCGTCGCGCAGATCGAAGCAGCGAGAAACGCCTACTACCGCGGCTTCGTGGCTGAGGCCATCGGCCGGTTCTACGCCTCGAACGAAATGATGGATACCAGCGGCAGGCCGCATTTCGGACTGCTGAGCGCCGACGACATGGCGCGCTGGCGGGCGACCTACGAAGTGCCCGTTCATTACGACTACAATGGCGCACGGGTTTACAAGACCGGACCGTGGGGCCAGGGACCAGTGCTGCTGCAGATTCTGGCCTTGTTGAAGGGTTTCGACATTGCGGCGCTCGATCCGCTCGGCCAAGACTATATCCACCTGATCACCGAATGCACCAAACTCGCCATGGCTGATCGGGACGTTTTCTATGGCGATCCGAACGTATCCGACATCCCGCTCGAAACACTGCTTTCCGACGATTACAACGCTGCGCGCCGGCGTCTTATTGCACCCGAGGCGTCTTTCGACCTGCGGCCAGGCAACTTACCCGACGCGCAAGCGCGCCTTGCCGCGATCATCGAGCGCGCCGGCTGTGAAACCCCGGTCGGGCCAGGCATGGGCGAGCCCACCTTTGTCGACCTGCCTGAGGTCGAGGGGGATACAGTGCATCTCGACATCATCGACCGCTGGGGGAACATCGTCTCGGCCACGCCCAGCGGCGGCTGGCTGCAAAGTTCGCCAGTAATTCCAGAGCTCGGCTTCCCGCTCTCAACGCGGGCGCAGATGTTCTGGCTGGCCAGAGACCTGCCCTCGTCGCTTGTGCCGCTGAGCAGGCCGCGCACCACGCTCTCGCCGACCATGATCGGCCGCGACGGCAGGGCTTGGCTCGCCATGGGAACACCGGGCGGCGATCAGCAGGACCAGTGGACAGCGACGGTCTTCCTTCGCCATCTTCATCACGGTCTCAACCTCCAGGCGGCAATAGATGCGCCGCTGTTCAACACGCGGCACAATCCCGCGTCCTTCTATCCTCGCTCGCGATCGCCCGGGGAGCTTTTGATCGAGGACCGCTATCCCGAATCGACGCTGGCAGCTTTGTCCAAACGCGGCCACAAACTGAAGGTGGAGGGAAGCTGGGCGCTCGGGCGAGTGTGCGCGGCAGGATTTGCCGACGGCATGCTCAAGGCGGCCGCCACGCCCAGATTCATGCAGGGCTACGCAGTGGGACGCTGACGATGATCACAATCGATGACTACCGACAACTCGCTACTGCTACCGCGACGGCAAGGCAGCCCGAAGAGGTTTTCGCCGCGGTCGCCTCTGTCGTGCGCGAACGCATCGGATTTGGCCTGCTGACCATGCTGATGTTGACGCCCGATGGCGACGAGGTCCAGCGGCTCTACACGACCGATCCAGTCCACTACCCGGTTTCGGGCCGCGAACGTCTCGGCGCCACCGCATGGGGTCAGCATGTGCTCGTCGAGCAGCGACCCTACCTTGGAGCGGACCGTGCCGCCGTGGCCTGGGCCTTTCCGGGCGATTTCGATCTCATCGTCAGCCTCGGTCTCGGCGCCACGATGAATGTCCCGATCGTCGCCCTGGGCCGGACGTTGGGTTCGCTGAACATCCTCGACGCGGAGGGCCGGTACGGCCAGCAACATCTGGATACTGCCTGCACGCTTGCGCCCTATCTGGCAGTACCGTTTCTGAAGGCCGCGAATTTGTTGCCGTAGCGTCCGGTCGCTGGGCTAAAGCGTTTCCGCTTTTGATGGAATCATCAAAAGCACAGGACAACGCGACAATTCAATAACTTGGAGCGCAACTGCGTTT
>JANNRN010000192.1:0-2418 GCA_031401375.1 Phyllobacteriaceae bacterium
CAAGGTGCCGCTCGGGCCGCGCGAGGTGTTCGGCGTGGTCTGGGACGGGACAACGGATACGGTCGATCCGAAGAAGCTGAAGAAAATCACCGAAGTATATGATTGCCCGCCGCTGCAGACCGACATGCGGCGCTTCATCGACTGGGTGGCCGATTACACGATCTCGCCGCCGGGGCTGGTGGCCCGCATGGCGCTGCGCGCGCCCGCAGGTTTCGAGGCTGAACCGTTGATGCAGGCGCTGCGCATTACAAGCATCAAACCGGACCGGATGACCGCGGCGCGCGCGCGTGTTCTCGAACTGGCATCCGACGGCATGGCGTGGACGCGTTCGGGCCTTGGCCATGCGGCGGGCGTTTCCTCGACTGTCGTCGACGGCTTGCATGCGCAGGGCGTTTTTGAAGTCGTGGAACTGCCGCGCGGTCCGGTGGTGCCGCTGCCGGATACACATTATGCCAGGACCGAACTCTCGCCGGACCAGCAGGAGGTGAGCGACGCGCTGGCCAAAAGCGTTGGCGAAGGCGCTTTTTCGGTGACGCTGCTCGATGGAGTCACCGGTTCCGGCAAGACCGAGGTTTATTTCGAAGCTGTCGCCGCCGCGCTGGACGCCGGGAAACAGGCCTTGATCCTGTTGCCAGAAATTGCGCTGACCTCCGCCTTCATCGAGCGGTTTCAGGACAGGTTCGGTGCAAAGCCCGCGGAATGGCACTCGGATCTTGCGCCGAAAATGCGCGAGAAGGTCTGGCGGCAGGTGGCGGAAGGCGCGGTGCGGGTGGTCGCCGGCGCGCGCTCGGCGCTCTATCTGCCGTTCAGGGAGCTTGGCCTGATCGTCGTTGATGAGGAGCATGATGCCGCCTTCAAACAGGAAGACCGTGTCTCCTATTCGGCGCGCGACATGGCGGTGGTGCGCGCGCGCTTGGGCAATTTTCCGGTGATCCTGTCGTCGGCGACACCTTCGATTGAAAGCCGGGTCAATGCCGATTATGGCCGCTACCGGCATGTGCGCCTCAGAGGCCGGTTTGACGACGCCAGCCTTCCGGATCTGCACACCGTCGACATGCGCCGCCATCCACCGGCCCGCGGCGGTTTCATCTCGCCGGTTCTGCTTGCGGAAATGCGGGCAACGCTTCAACGCGGCGAACAATCGCTGTTGTTTCTCAACCGGCGCGGCTATGCGCCGCTGACGCTGTGCCGGGTTTGCGGCCATCGTTTCCAGTGCCCCAATTGCTCCAGCTGGCTGGTGGAGCACCGCTTCAAGGGCAAGCTGATCTGCCATCATTGCGGCCATGAGGAAAAGCGGCCCGAAGCCTGCCCCGAATGCGGCACGCTTGATCATCTGGTCGCCTGCGGGCCTGGCATTGAGCGCCTCGCCGAAGAAGTGGCCGGGCATTTTCCCGATGCGCGCATCGTGGTGCTTTCCTCCGATATTGCCGGCGGGGTCAAACGGCTGCGGCTGGAGCTGGAGGCCATCGCCAGGGGCGAGGCGGACATTGTCATCGGCACGCAATTAGTGGCCAAGGGTCACAATTTTCCCGATATGACGCTGGTCGGCGTCATCGATGCCGATATCGGCCTTGCCAATGGCGATCCGCGCGCCGCCGAGCGCACGTTCCAACTCTTGCATCAGGTCACCGGGCGGGCAGGGCGCACCGGCAAGGCGTCAAAGGGCCTGATCCAGACCTACCAGCCCGAGCATCCGGTGATGCGGGCCATTGTTTCGGGAAGCTCCGAGGAGTTTTATGCCCGCGAGATTGGCGAGCGCGAACGCGCCGGGCTGCCGCCGTTCGGGCGTCTGGCGGGCGTTATCGTGTCGGCTGAAACCCGCCCTGACGCCGAGAACCATGCACGGGCGCTCCGCCGCGCCGCGCCAAACGCAAGCGGCATTGACGTGCTCGGTCCGGCCGAAGCGCCGCTGGCCATGATCCGGGGCCGGCACCGGTTCCGGCTGGTGATCCGGGCCGAGCGCAAGGCCGATATCCAGGGTTTCCTGCGCGCCATGGTCAAAGCCGCCCCCCGGCCGCGCGGCTCGGTTCAGGTTCAGCTCGATGTCGACCCGCAGAGCTTTGTGTGAAGGGCGGCGGTGGCAACAAGGTCGCGCCACGAATCTTCTGGCACTTAACCAACTTGGGTGATGCCCGGCACAATTGGCGCAGCTAGCGTCAAATGCGGGGTGCCCCTTCTGCTGCAACTGCAGCGGAAAACCGGAGATGCGACATGCCGCTCAGATCGGCGCGCGAGCGCTTTTATCAGACCATTTCCTTCGAACTTGGCGGACTGTTGCTTGCCGCTCCACTTTGCGCGCTGGTCTTTGGCAAATCCGCGCAGGCCTCGCTTGCCCTTGTCCTGGCGATTTCGGTCGCGGCGATGGCGTGGTCACCCTTGCACAACACGGTTTTCGATTGGCTGGACCTGCGCCTCACC
>JANNRN010000193.1:0-8964 GCA_031401375.1 Phyllobacteriaceae bacterium
GTGCTGGCGCGCCTCATACCAACCCAGCAACAGCCCGGCCCCGATGATAATGGCGCTGCCGGTGATGGTGTTCGCGCCCGGCACATCGCCAAAGACGAGAAAGCCGAACAGCACGGCCCAGATCATGGCGGAGTATTCGAACGGAGCGACAAAGCTTGCCGGAGCAAGGCGGTAGGCTTGCGCATAGCTGAAGAAGCCGACGGCGGTGGCGATGCCGAAACCGGCGAGCAGGCCCCAATCGCGAAGGGTGGGCATGACCCAGGGCCGGGTGAGGAAGACGAGGCTCGGATGCCCTGAGCTGGCGAAACGGCCGGTGCCGAACACCAGCGCCAGCGCGAGCGCAATGGTCAGGAAGCCCAGACCTGCGCAGAAGGCGACGATGATCGGATGAACGGCGGGAGAGATGCGCCGGGTGAAGGTGTTGCCGCAGGCGTAAAGGAAGGTTGCAGTCAACGTGAGCATGGCGGCGGGCTCAAACAGGGTGCTGCCCGGACGGACCGTGACGAGCACACCGCAAAAGCCGATAATGGCCGCCAGCCAGCGCCAGAAGCGGACATTTTCCTTGATGAGAAAACCGGACAGGGCCGCCACGATCAGCGGCAAGGCAAAATAGATGGCCGTCGCGTCCGCCAGCGACATCGCCGCAAGACTGAGATAGAAAAACGCGCTGCCCGCGCCGAGCAACAGACTGCGCACAATGACCGGGCGAAGATCAAGCCGCGTCATGCCGCGAAAAGCGCCGGTGGCAAGGCCCGCTGCGGTGATCAGCGCCAGGGCCATCGCGCAGCGCACCGCCTGCAACTCGTGCAGCGGATAATTGCTCGACAGGAATTTCATGAACGTATCCTGCAGTCCGGTCATGGCAATGCCGATGGAAAGGATGAGGATGGCGCGCGCCTTGTGGTCCTGGTGAATGATTATCTGCCCTTCCAGACCGGATCGCGCTTTTCGGCGAACGCCTTGAAGCCTTCCATGTTGTCTTCGGAACCATAAAGCCGGTCAACCGCCGGAAACTGGCGCCGGGTGACCTTGTTCATGGCGGTCTGAAAATCCATGCCCTCGGCGGCGCGGGCGACTTCCTTGATTGCGGCAAAGACCAGCGGCGGGCCGTTTTCAAGAAGCCGCGCCAGTTCCCATACGCGCTGCATGAGGCGCTCGTTATCGGGCAGGATCTCGTTGACGAGCCCCCAGCGATGCGCCTCGCCGGCATCCATCCAGCGGCCGGTGAACAGAAGGTCCATGGCGACGTGATAGGGAATGCGTTTCGGCAGCTTGATGGTGGCGGCGTCGGCAAGCGTTCCGGCGCGGATTTCCGGCAGGGCGAAGGTGGAATGGGCGCTGGCGAGAATCATGTCGCAGGACAGCGCCAGTTCAAAGCCGCCGCCGACCGCCATGCCGTTGACCGCGCAGATCACCGGCTTGTTGAGATCGCGCAATTCCTGCAATCCGGCGAACCCGCCAACGCCGTAGTCGCCATCGACCGCATCGCCGGAGGCCGCCGCCTTCAAATCCCAGCCGGCGCAGAAGAACTTGTCGCCGGCGGTCTGGACAATGGCGACCCGAAGCGCCGGATCATCGCGAAAGGCGGCAAAAGTCTTGCCCATCAGTCGCGAGGTGACCAGATCAATGGCATTGGCTTTCGGCCGGTCGAGGGTGACCTCCAGAATGCCGCCCTCGCGGCGGGTCGTAATGACTTCAGACATCCAAATTTCTCCCTATTTCGCGATCCGCACCAGCGCATCGACGGCCACCGCGCCATCCGCACGCACCATGACCGGATTGATCTCAATTTCCTCGATGGAGGCATCCGCCAACATCAGCGTTCCGAGCTTTTCAGCAATTTTCGCAATCGAACCGGTATCTGCCTTTGGCCGCCCGCGATAGCCATCCAACAGCGGCCATAGGCGCAAGCGCTGCATGGCAGCCACAATCTCAGCCTGCGTCACCGGCAGAACCATCGTCACCGTGTCAGCCAGCAACTCCGCCGTCACGCCGCCAAGGCCGATCGTCAGCGTCACGCCATAGACTGGATCGCGGCTGAGGCCGAGCAGCATTTCGGCTAGGCAATCCGTTACCATTTCTTCGGCGAGGTATCCGGTCGCATCGGGCATTGCGGGCTGACCGTCCAGTGAATGAAGACCGAGCCGCACTGCGCCAGCCTCGGTCTTGTGGGCAAAGCCGAGGCCTTTGAGCGCCAGCGGCGCCTTGAGACCCGCTGCCATCGTTCTGAGTTCATCAAGCGTCGCTGCCTCAACGCCGCGCGGCACCGGTACTCCAGCCCTTGCCAGCAACGCCTTGCCTTCGGCCTCCGAGAGCAAGACCGTTTCGCGGGCCTTCACGGATGCAACGGGCCGCCAGCCGCTCGCGCCCGCAGGCGTTTGCGCCGCCTTGATCGCCGCGAGCGCAGTTTCCAACCCCATCAGCGGCGCCACGCCCTGATCGAGCAAGGCGGCGGCGCGTTCCTCGTCGAAATTCTCCGGCAGTGAAGCCACAGGAAAGGCCGGGATGCCGGTGGTCCTGGCGGCCGAGACAATGGCATCAAGCGCCGGCTGAAACGAGGAAGGATCGCAGCGGTCCCGCCGAGGCGGATCGATGATGTAGATGCCCGCATCATAGCCTGACAACATGGTGGTGAACACATCGGTCGTACGCGGTCCGTCACCCCAGATGAATGTGTGATAGTCGAGCGGATTGGCGATGGTGACAATCGGCCCGAGGATTTCGCCAAGGCGCTGGCGCTGCGCATCCGAAGGCGGCGGGAAGTTGATGGCGTAGGGCGCTGCCAAATCCGCCACCAGCCCCGCCTCGCCGCCGGAACAAGACAACGAGCAAAGCCGCGTGCCGATCTGCGGGCCACGAACGTGAAAAATCTTCAAGGTTTCAATGAGTTCCGCCGGAGAGTTGACTTCCGCCACCCCGACCTGGCGCAGGAACGCGGACGAGACCGCGTCGCCGCCAGCCAAAGCGGCGGTGTGGGAGGCAGCGGCGGTTCGCGAGGCTTCGGTCTTGCCGGACTTGATCACGACAATGCCCTTGCGTGCCGCCCGCGCCCGTTCGGCAAGTTCTGCGAAAGCTGCCGCATCGTCGAACCCTTCGACATACATGCCGATGGCGGTGACGCGCTCGTCGGCAAGGAGCGCACCGGCAAGTTCCGCAAGGCCCACCACCGCCGCATTGCCAAGACAGGCGACATAGGCGACCGGCAAGGCGCGCTTCTGCATGGTCAGGTTGATGACAATGTTGGATGACTGCGACAGGAGCGCCACGCCCTTGGCGACGCGTTTGCCGCCATGCTGGTCCGGCCAGAGCAGCGCACCATCGAGATAGTTGATGAGGCCGTAGCAGTTCGGCCCGAGGATCGGCATGTCACCGGCTGCGGCAATAAGCCTGCCTTGCAATTCAGGCTCGCCGGCTTCGGTCCAGCCTGAGGCAAAACAAATCGCTCCGCCTGCGCCAAGCGCGTTCAGTTCCGCCACCACATCAAGCGTCGCATAGCGGTTGACGCCGATGAAAGCAGCGTCCGGCACGCCGGGCAAGTCTTTCAAAGATGGATAGGCTTTCAGGCCGCCAATCATCGCCTTGGACGGGTGGACTGGCCAGACCGGTCCGGCAAAACCCATTTTGCGGCATTGCTCGATGACATTTTCCGCCCAGACCGACCCCATGACGGCGATGTTTTTTGGACGAAGGAGGCGCTCAAGCCGAGTCAAAGGCCAACAGCCTTTTTCTGATACGGTGCACCGCTCAAGGATGCTCTCTGCAATACGTCAAAGGCGTGAATCATGTCAGCCACCCACGGCCCGCAGCAGGCTCCGCGAAATGATATGGCGCTGAATTTCCGAAGTCCCTTCCCAGATGCGCTCGACACGGGCATCGCGCCAGATCCGCTCAAGCGGCAGATCGTCCATCAACCCCATGCCGCCGTGAATCTGTATGGCTTCGTCGGCGACCATGGCCAGCATTTCGGTGGCCTTCAGCTTGACCATCGCCATGTCGGCATCGGTGACGGTGCCCTCGTCGAATTTCCAGCCGGCCTCCATGGTGAGCAATTGCGCGGCTTTCAGTTCAAGCGCCATGTCGGCGAGCTTGAAGGAAACGCCCTGGAATTTGCCGATGGACTGGCCGAACTGGCGGCGCTCGGCCGCATATTGCACGGCATGGCCAAGCGCCCGTTCGGCCCGGCCGAGACAAGTGGCCGCGACCTGCAGGCGCGTGGCGCCGAGCCATTGATTGGCGACTTCAAATCCTTTGTGGACTTCGCCGAGCACTGCGGATTTCGGCAGGCGGCAATCGTCGAATTCAAGAATGGCATTGGTGTAGCCGCGATGCGAAACGTTGCGATAGCCATCGCGGATGGTCAGGCCCGGGGTGCCTTTGTCGACGAAGAACGCCGTGATGAGCTTCTTCTTGCCGCGCGGGGTGTCTTCTTCGCCGGACGCCATGAAGGTGATGGCAAAGTCGGCGATGTCGGCATGGCTGATGAAATGCTTGGTGCCGTTGAGAACGAAATCATCGCCGTCGGCCTTGGCGCTCGCCTTCATGCCGCGCAGATCCGAGCCCGCGCCGGGTTCTGTCATGGCAAGGCAATCCCATTTTTCGCCGCGAATGCAGGGGAAAAGATAGCGCTCGCGCTGTTCCGGTGTTCCGGCCAGAAGAATGTTCGACGGACGCGCGACGCAGGTCCAGTGCAGGGCATAGTTCGCCTTGCCCAGCTCCTTTTCGTAAAGAAGCCAGGTCAGCGTATCGAGCCCCGCCCCGCCGACATTTTCGGGCATGTTGGCGGCATAAAGCCCGGCGTCAATCGCCTTTTCCTTGATCTCGTCGATCAGATCGCGCCGCAAAACGCCGGTTCGCTCAACCTCGGCCTCATGGGGAAACAACTCCGTCTCAACAAAGGCGCGGGTAGTTTCGATGATGAGGCGCTGTTCGTCTGAAAGGCCGAAATGCATGGAGCGGAAGTCCTTCTTGTTCTGATGCGGCCGGGCAGCAACTACCCTGCCCGCGCCCGTGCAATTTCAGTGTCGGCGAGCGGCACCCGGATTCCAGACCGTATGACGGCGGGATCGTATGCTTTGCGGGCAAAAACCTCTGTCACCAGAGGCCGGAAGAAATCGAGCGGCAGCGTTTCAGCATCCGGATCAAAGCTGTTCTGGTCCCATTTTTCGCAAAAGGCGGCGCAGTCGCCGTAATAGGGGTGATCGCGGTAGCGGTCGCGGGCATGCGGATTACCGCCGGTGTGCTCTGCATAGTAGAGGCGCTGAAAATCGCCGTGCTTCTCGACGACCCAGGTGCATTGCTCGCGCACGAAGGGTTTCAGGATGGCCGCCGCGTATTCATCGTGATTGTATGGCGCGTAAATGTCGCCAATGTCATGCAGCAGCGCGCAGACGATCCAGTCGGTGTCCGCCCCATCCCGGTAGGCGCGCGTGGCGGCTTGCAGCGAATGGCCGAGGCGGGTGATCTTGTACCCGGACAGGCCCTCGTCGAGCTTGACCAGCGCATCAAGCAGCCGCTCACCGGTGCCTTTTGTGTATTCGATCTCGTGTTCGGTCAGGAAGTCATAGTCTTCCTTGTCGCCATCTTTCATGGCGGTGAACTTGACGGTTTTCATGGTGTCTACAACCTCATTCACAGTCACTGCCGCAAACAAATACGCAGAAGGGCATTTCGTTTGACTTTACTTCCTCAATCAGCACGCACCGCAAAACGCCTGTTCTCTCGACTTCACCTCACGCGGAAACAGCTCCGTTTCCACTAAGGCGCGGGTGGCTTCTATGATGAGGCGCTGCTGGCAGGTGAGGGAAAAGTTCATGTGGCAGCCTCAGCGAATGCCGCGTCAATCGTGCGCCCAGCCGCAACCGCTGCACCCCTCTCTGTCCTGCCGGACATCTCCCCCCAAGGAGGGAGATTGGCAGCTCCGCCGCCTCGCCCTTGCCTGCGTGGGTTGAAGGAAAGGTAAGACGGCGCCGCTTGAAAATCTCCCTCCTTGGGGGGAGATGTCCGGCAGGACAGAGGGGGGTGCAGCGGTGAGGGTAAATCGGCGTTCAAAGCACCGGAAATCTGGATCATGCCGAATGCCCTTCAGACACCATCGCCCGCTTCACCAGCCCCAGCTTCTTCCTCACCTCCTCCGGCCCGATGACGCGCGCGCCCATGTTCTCCACAATCGTCACGGCGCGCTCGACCAGTTGCGCATTCGTCGCCAGCACGCCCTTGTCGAGCCACAGATTATCCTCAAGCCCGACCCGCACATTGCCGCCTGCGAGCACCGCCGCCGCCACATAAGCCATCTGGCTGCGGCCGATCGAGAAGGACGACCAGGTCCAGGTTGAAGGCACATTGTTGACCATGGCCATGAACGTGTTGAGATCATCCGGCGCGCCCCAGGGAACGCCCATGCACAGCTGCACCAGCGCGTCAGGCTTCAAGACGCCTTCTGAAACAAGCTGCTTGGCGAACCAGAGATGGCCGGTGTCGAAGGCTTCGATCTCAGGCTTGACGCCAAGCGCGGTCATCATGGCGCCCATGGCGCGCAGCATGCCCGGCGTGTTGGTCATCACATAATCGGCTTCATTGAAATTCATCGTGCCGCAATCAAGCGTGCAGATTTCCGGCAGGCATTGGCGCACATGCTCCATGCGGTTCGACGCGCCGCCCATGTCGGTGCCGCGTTCCTGCAAGGGCAGCGGGCTCTCCGGCGGACCGAACACCATGTCGCCGCCCATGCCGGCGGTGAGATTGAGGACAACATCGACGTTGGCCTCACGGATGCGATCCGTGACCTCGCGGTAGAGATGCACATCGCGGCGCGGCTTGCCGGTTTCCGGATCGCGCACATGGCAATGGACAATCGCCGCACCGGCCTTCGCCGCATCAATGGCCGCATCGGCGATCTGCTTTGGCGAGCGCGGCACGTGCAGCGAGCGGTCCTGCGTTGCCCCGGAGCCGGTGATGGCGCAGGTGAGGAAAACCTCGCGGTTCATGTCGAGCGGCATTTTTCTTCCCTTGATTTGCAGGCGCAATGATGGCGCGAGACACAGGCAAGCGTTTAACCAAAAACGAAATGCACTTGACGAATTACGAAACATGCATGCCAAGAAAACGGCGGGTTTCGCACCCGCCGTTCACTCAACTCACACAGTCTTTGCCGACTGCTCGCTCATATCCTTCTCGCCGCGCGTTTTCCACAACGAGTAGATGATCCCGGCCGCAAGCACGGCGAGCGTCACAAACAATGACAAGGCCGTCGGGATTTTGATCCCCATCGGCACGAGGCCCACCTTCATGCCGACCAGCACGAGGAGTGTTGCGAGTGAATATTGCAGATAGGCAAAGCGGTTCATGGCCGAGGCCAGCGCGAAATAGAGAGAGCGCAGGCCGAGAATGGCGAAGATGTTGGATGTGTAGACGATGAACGTATCTTGCGTGATCGCATAGATCGCCGGCACGGAGTCCACGGCGAAGATCAGGTCGACAATCTCCACCATGATCAATGCGACGAGCAAGGGTGTCAGCCAGAGCACTTTCTTTCCGGTTTTCGAATCCGCCAGGTGCACGATGAACTTCTGTCCGTGAAGCTCCTTGGTGATGCGAAAATGCCGGCGCAGCCATTTCAGGACAACGTTGTTTTCAATGTCCGGCGCATGGTCGCTCTTCATGAACATGCGGATGCCGGTGAAAATGAGGAATGCGCCGAAAACGTAGAGAATCCACGAAAACTGCATGACCAGCGCCGCGCCGACGCCGATCAGAATGGCGCGGAAGAAGATAACGCCCAAAATGCCCCAGAAAAGCACCCGGTGCTGGTATTTGCGCGGAATGGCAAGGGCGCCGAAAATCGTCGCGATGACAAAAATGTTGTCCATCGACAGCGACTGTTCGATCAAATAGCCGGTAAAGAACTCCAGCCCCGACTGCGCGCCGCGTGTAAACCAGATCCATGCGCCAAAGGCAAAGGCAATGGCCATATAGCAGCCATAGAGAATGAAGCTCTCTTTTGCCTCGATCTCCTTGTCCTTCTTGTGAAGAACGCCGAGGTCAAAAACCAGAAGCGCAATGACGATCGAAATGAAGATCAGCCAAAAGTAGGAGGGAGTGCCGAGAAAATCTGCGTATAGCGCCGCCTGGACATAATCCATTGCCGGACCTCATGTTTCGTGTTGCGAGTACGAAACGGCTCCGACATCGCGGTGACAAGAATTGCCACCGCCAGAGGGGCCCGGCGCCGTTGCTGTGTAAATGTGGCGGCGAGGGGGAGATTTCAAGAGCCAAACTCTGGGAAAACAAGCGGGGCGCTACCCCTTGTATGAGCGCTGTTGATCAAAGGACCAGCGGCTCGACCAAACCGTCTTTCAGCGTCACGCAGCGGTCCATGCGCTTGGCGAGCACATGATTGTGCGTGGCGATGAGCGCTGACAGACCCGATTGGCGCACAAGCGCTTCCAGCGCCTCAAAGACATAGCTCGCCGTTCCCGGATCAAGATTGCCGGTCGGCTCGTCGGCAAGAAGCAGGAGCGGCGCATTGGCGACCGCGCGGGCGATGGCGACACGCTGCTGCTCGCCGCCCGACAGTTCGGACGGGCGGTGTTCGGCGCGCGGACCGATTTTCATGTAGTCCAGCAGTTGTTTTGCCCGCTCGGCGGCTTCGGGTTTTGAAAGGCCCCGGATCATTTGCGGGATCATGACGTTTTCAAGCGCGGTGAACTCGGGCAAGAGATGATGAAACTGGTAGACGAAGCCAATTTCAGTGCGCCGGATTGCCGTGCGGTCATCATCGCCGAGTTCCCCGCACGAGCGTCCGTTGACCACGACGGTGCCGGCATCTGGCCGCTCGAGAAGGCCGGCCGTGTGCAGGAGCGTCGATTTGCCGGTTCCGGACGGGGCGACCAGCGCGATGATCTCGCCGCGCTTGACCGCAAAATCCACACCCTTCAAGACTTCGAGCTTGCCGGCGCCCTCGTCATA
>JANNRN010000194.1:0-14104 GCA_031401375.1 Phyllobacteriaceae bacterium
GACGAACTCGGTGCGCATTTTCACGCCGAAGCGCGCCGCCTGATCCTGCAATCGGTGCAGGATGGCGCCGCCCCCGAACTTCGCGCCGCCCTTTACGAGATCATTTCCAGAAACGGCGAGCATGCGTTCGAATCGCTGATGGAAAGCGCCCGCAAACATCGCCAGAGAGACGAGCTTGCCGCGTTCGCCTCAGGATTTGGCGGTGACGGCCTCAGCGGGACAAGGTTGCACGATTTTCTCGGCGTGAAGATCGGTGACGCCGCCGCGAACATCATCGCAACGTCGTGGCCGCTCAAGTCATCGCCAGAGGCGCTGTTGCGCAAGATGGCGCAGGCCGCACTTGCCTCGAACTTGTCAACGCAGCAGAATTTCGGCGAAGCGCTCGGCGCTGTCCTTGCCGCCGCTGATCCCGCAGACCGCTTCCACAAGTTGAATGATCTGGTCTTTACGAAAGCCGGAAAGCCGAAGAGCACGGCGCAACTTGCCAAGAACAGTCTGCTGGCCGCGTTTCCCGACATTGAAACAATCCTCGCCAACCTTGCCGATGAACTCTTGCAGATCGATGACAGTCTTCGCCGCTTTGAGCTCGCAAAGCTTGCGCGGCACGGCTTCATGCTTGTCGGCGCGCTGCTTGAGCAATATGAGCGCCTCAAGAGTACCCGCACGCTGCTTGATCATGACGATGTGATCAACCGCACTGTGAAGCTTTTGAGCCAGCCGGGCGCCGGCGCCTGGGTCCAGTACAAGCTCGACCAGGGCATTGACCACATTCTGGTGGATGAGGCGCAGGATACCAGCCCGCCGCAATGGAAGGTCATTGGCAGTCTGGCCGAAGAATTTTTTGCCGGTGATACGGCGCGCAAGGTGACGCGCACCCTGTTTGCGGTGGGCGATGAAAAACAGTCCATCTATTCATTCCAGGGCGCGCGTCCCGAGGTTTTCTCGCAAACCGGACGATCAATCAGCCGTCGCGCCGGAGAGGCGAATCTCGCCTTTGACCGCGCCCGGCTCAATCTTTCTTTCCGCTCGACCGGCGATATTCTGAGCGCGGTGGACAAGGTGTTTGAAGACCCTTCCAACCGCAATGGCCTCACATTTGACGGTGACTATGTCGGGCACCAGCCGATCAGGATTCACGGACCGGGCCGCGTCGAAGTCTGGCCCCTCGTCAAGGCCGACAAGTCGGGTGATGTGCCGCAAGACTGGACCAAGGGCAGCGCCTTCGAAAGCAAACCCGCCGTGCGGCTGGCCAAGGCGGTCGCCGCCGTGATCGCGGACTGGGTCCTCAACAAACACATGAACGAGGCAACCGGGAAACTGATCCAGCCGCGGGACATCATGGTCCTCGTGCGCAAGCGCGGCCCATTTGTTCATGCCCTGTCACGCGAGTTGAAAAGCCTGCATGTCCCGGTCTCCGGCGTTGACCGGTTGAAGTTGTCGGATCACATCGCGGTTTTGGATCTTCTGGCGATTGCCAGAATTTGTCTGCAGCCCGAAGATGACCTGTCGTTGGCATCCGTGCTGCGCAGCCCGGTCTTCGGGTTGAGCGACGATGAGCTGACTGAACTTGCCGCAAGGCGCGGAACAGGCGTCAGCCTTCTGGCAAGCCTCACTCATGCCGCCAAAACCAACACCCGCCTTGCGACCATCGTCACCGAGCTTGACCGGTGGAGGATTGATTCGGGCGTGCTTTCCGTTTTTGATTTCTTCGCCTGTCTGCTCAGCCGCGACAAGGTTCGCGCCCGCCTCATGCATCGCCTCGGCAACGAGGCTGGAGACGTGATCGACGAATTCCTCAACTTTGCCCTTGCCTCTGAAAAGGCCGGGCTCTCCGGCCTGCAGGCCTTTGTTGAAACGCTCGCTAGCGCGGCGCCTGAAATCAAACGCGAACTCGACCCGGCCCATGATGAAGTGCGCATCATGACCGTACACGGCGCCAAGGGTCAGGAAGCACCCATCGTCTTCTTGGTGGATCCGCCGCCATCGCCGCTGCGGCAATCCACCCTGTTTTCGGTGTCTGAAACGCCGCCCGTCTTCGTTTGGGAGCCGTCTGTCTCGCTCTCCAATTCGAAAACACTGCCCTTCCATGGCGAACAGAAACACAAGCAGGCGCAGGAGTTTCGCCGCCTGCTTTATGTGGCGATGACGCGTGCGGAGGATCGTCTCATCGTCTGCGGTTTCGCCAACAAGAACGAACTGCTCAACGCCGATACCTGGCTCGACATGGTTGGTTCGGCGCTCTCTGCCGAGGGCGCTTCTGTCCGCTTTGAGCCGCATCCGCATCTGGACGGCGACAAACTGATCTGGCAAACCACATCGGGCAAAGCGCCTGATCCGCAGGATCAACCGGCCAACTCCGTCGTCCCGGTTCCGTCAATGCCTTCACTTCTTGCCGGGCCAATGCCGCCGGTCAAGCTGGTGCCCCGGCCGTTATCGCCGTCCCGTGCGTCTTTGATCATTGAGCCGCAACCCGAATCCGCCATGAATTCGCCGGTGCTTTCGCCGGACGCTGACCGCTCCCCGCACGCCGTCCAGCGCGGCTTGGTCATGCACAAGCTCCTTGAAGTGCTTCCCGGGCTCGACAGGGCTGATTGGGCCGGGGCGGCTGATCGCTATCTCGCTCACAAGGCGGGTGAATGGAGCGAAGGCGAGCGTTCAACCGTCAAGCGCCAGGCGCTGGCTGTGCTGGACGACCCGGCCTTCGCGCCCGTCTTTGCGCCGGGTTCGAGGGCTGAAGTCTCGATCATGGGCACCCTGCGTCTTGGCGGCGGCGACCGCGTCATTACCGGCAAGATCGATCGGATTGCTGTGCAAGACGGCCGCGTTTTCCTGATCGACTACAAGACGGATCACGCCGTTCCCGCCGGTCATTTTGAAATACCGGGCGGCTATCTGGCGCAAATGGCGCTCTACCGTGCGCTCCTGGCGCCGCTCTACCCGGGAAAGTCGATTGAGGCGGCACTCCTTTATACGGCCTCGGCAAGGCTTCATTCACTTCCCCCAGCCATGCTTGACGCGGCGCTTGAAGCCCTCACTGATTCGTGACAGACCAAGGCTTGAAGCGGCGCGTGAGTCTCCCCACCTGAGCGTCAAGTGGATTTCTGAAAGGCAGGATTATGGCAACTGTGAAAGTCGATGCGAAAAATTTCAAATCCGAAGTGCTGGACGCCAAGGTTCCCGTTGTTGTGGATTTTTGGGCGGAGTGGTGCGGCCCTTGCAAGATGATTGGCCCCTCGCTTGAGGAGATTTCCGGCGAAATGGCCGGCAAGGTGAAGATTGTCAAACTCAACATTGACGAGAATCCGGAGCTTGGCGCCCAGTTCGGCGTGCGCTCGATCCCGACGCTTTTGATGTTCAAGGGCGGCGCCATCGCGTCCAACATGGTTGGTGCGGCGCCAAAGAGCCGTCTGAACGACTGGATCAAGAACGCCGCTGCTGCGTGATTTGCAAAGGCCTGAGTAAAACAAGAGACCCGGCGGCGATGCCGGGTTTTTTGATGCCGTGGCATCCTGCGCTACTCCGGCAGCGTGCCGTTTTCCCTCAGCACTTCGCCCGCCAGATACAATGACCCGCCGATCAGGATGCGCGGCGCGGTCTCGTCGGGATCAAAATTGTCCCTGAGAATCGACAGCGCGCCGGCTATGCTCGACACCGGCTCGGCGGACAGTCCGGCCTCCTGCGCCGCAAGCGCCAGCTTTTGTGGTGCGACACCGGCTTCGCTGCCTGTGACCGGAACCGCATAGACATGACGGACCAGTCCCTGAAAGGCACGGAAATATCCGATTGAATCCTTGGTATTGATCATCCCGGCGATCATGAACACCGGCCGCTCGCTCTTTTCGTCGCGTTCGGCCAGAGCCTCGGCAACCGCCACGCCGGCGCCCGGATTATGGCCGCCATCAAGCCAGATTTCCGAGCCCTTGGGCGCAAGCTTCACCAGTTTGCCATGCGTGAGCCGTTGCATCCGCGCCGGCCAGCTGGTGCTCAAAATCCCGCGTTCAATAATCTCGTCTGTCACGTCGAAGCCCGCCATGCGCACCGCCTTGATCGCAGCGGCCGCATTGGCGATCTGATGGCGTCCGCTCAGCGAGGGAAGCGGCAGGTCAATGAGGCCGTCCTCGTCCTGAAACACCATGCGGCCGTGTTCCTGAAAGGCCAAAAACTCCTGTCCGTAAACGGCAAGCGGCCCACCCGCCTGTTCCGCGATTTCAATCAGCGTATCCTTGGCGCCGATAAAGGGTTGCTGAGCGATGACGACCGGGCAGCGCGGTTTGATGATCCCGCCCTTTTCCGCGGCGATCTTCTCAATCGTGTCGCCGAGGTACTGTTCGTGATCCATGGACACCGGCATGATGAGCGACACTGCCGGGGCTGGAATGACATTGGTTGCGTCAAGCCGTCCGCCCAGCCCGACCTCCAGAATGACCGCATCGGCGGAATGTTCGCTGAACAACAAGAACCCCGCCGCCGTCAGGATCTCGAAAACCGTGATCTGCTGTCCGGCATTGGCCTTGGCGACCCGCCGCAGCGCTTCGGCAAACGCTTCGTCCCCGACAAGCCTGCCGCCGCCCTTGGCGCCCATCCGGTAACGCTCATGCCAACGCACCAGATGCGGCGACGTGTGAACGTGGACCGAAAGGCCTGCCGCCTCCAGGATGGCGCGGCAAAAGGCCGTGGCCGAACCCTTGCCATTGGTGCCGGCGATGTGAATGACCGGCGCAAGCTTCAAATGCGGATTGCCGAGCAAGTCCAGAAGGCGCGTCACCCGGCCGAGCGTCAGATCATAACCCTTTGGATGCAGTTGCATCAGGGCATTGATTTCATCTTCCGCGGTTTTCACGATGGCGCGGTCACGCCGCAACGGGAAGGTTCGCCTCGGGCTGAGCCTTGTTCATCAGCATGTGAAAGAGCTTTGAAACAACGGGCCGCAATTCCAGCCGTGACACGACCATGTCGACCATCCCGTGCTCCATCAGATATTCCGAGCGTTGAAAGCCCTCGGGGAGCTTTTCACGGATCGTCTGTTCAATCACCCTTTGTCCGGCAAAACCGATCAACGCGCCGGGTTCGGCAATGTGTATATCCCCCAGCATCGCATAAGAGGCGGTGACGCCGCCGGTGGTCGGGTTGGTCAGCACAACAATGAAGGGCAGCCCCGCCTCTTTCAGCATGTCAACCGCCACCGTAGTGCGCGGCAATTGCATCAGCGACATGATGCCTTCCTGCATGCGCGCGCCGCCGGACGCAACGAACAGCACCAATGGCCGTCTGTCGCGCACCGCCGTTTCGAAACCGCGAATGATCGCATCTCCAGCCGCCATGCCAAGCGAGCCGCCCATGAAGGCAAAGTCCTGCACCATGGCCAGTATCGGCATGCCGTCCAGCGTGCCGGTGGCATTGATGATCGAGTCTTCGAGCCCGGTCTTTGTCCTGGCGTCGCGCAGCCGGTCGGTGTACTTCTTCTCGTCGCGGAACTTCAGCGGATCAATCGCCACTTTCGGGTTTTCGACCACCGCGTATTTGCCGCCGTCAAAGAAGCTCGCCAGCCGCTCCTTGGCGCCGATCTTCATGTGAAATCCCGATGCGGGGATCACGTTCATGTTCTTCTGCAAATCGGTATGGAAAACCATTTCGCCGGTCTCCGGACACTTGATCCACAGGTTCTCCGGCATGTCGCGGCGACCAAGCATCGAATTGATCTTCGGCCGCACATAGGAGGTGATCCAGTTCATCGGGTGTGCTCCGTTTCGGCTTGCGACAATTTTCACGCGTCGGCGCTGCCCTCATCCGGCCTTTGCGGGTTCTTCCCTTCTCCCCGCTTCTTGCCGGGAGAAGGTGGTCCGAAGGACCGGATGAGGGGCAGCGCCAAGTTCTCAGAACTATATCAGTTCGATTCGATCAAAAGACAAGCCTTGTTCACACCGCCGCACGCCGCGCCGCGCGCACGCCGCTGGAAAGGGCTCGCACCATGGTGGCAACAAGTTCAACCGTCTGCGGCCCCGCTTTGCCGTCTTTGCCAAGGCTTGAGGCAATCTGCTGCACGATCGCCGAACCCACCACCACCGCGTCCGCCGACTGGCCGATGACTTTCGCCTGTTCCGCCGTCTTGACGCCGAACCCGACGGCGATAGGCAGGTTCGTGTGTCCCTTGATGCGCTTCACGGCCAGCGCGACCTTTGATGTGTCGGTCAGCGCCGAGCCGGTAATGCCGGTCATCGAGACGTAATAGACAAAGCCGGATGTGTTCGCCAAAACCGCCGGCAGCCGCTTGTCGTCGGTGGTGGGCGTGGCCAGGCGAATGAAGTTGAGCCCGGCGCGCAGGGCCGGAAGGCACAATTCCTCGTCCATCTCCGGCGGCAGATCAACCACGATCAATCCGTCAACGCCCGACGCCTTGGCGTCCACCAGAAACCGCTCGACGCCGTAAACATAGATTGGATTGTAATAGCCCATCATGACGATCGGCGTTTCGTTGTCGGATTGGCGAAAATCCTTGGCCATCTGCAACGTCTTCCTCAGCGTCTGCCCACCCTTCAGGGCCCGCAAACCCGCTGCCTGAATGGCCGGACCATCCGCCATCGGGTCGGAAAACGGCATGCCAAGCTCAATAATGTCCGCCCCCGCCTCGGGCAGTGATTTCATGATGGCGAGCGAAGTCGCATAATCAGGATCGCCGCCCATGAAATAGGTGACAAGGCCTGGCCGGTTTTCGGCTTTGAGTGCTGCGAATTTGGTGTCGATGCGGGTGGTCATGTCAGGTTAATTTCTCGTTCAGGCGGATGGGTTCAGGTCTGGCATCCCATACACGAAGGATATCGATTGTGTCACCCTTGATGGCATAGACCAGCGAAAATGGTGTCCGCCGAACCGGAATTCGCCGAGCGGGCATGCTGTCAAAAGGATTGCCCACGTGGGGATTGGCCAGAGCAAGCTCGATAGTCGCCCGAAAAGGCGCTCTGCGTTTCGTCCGCTTTGGGAAGCGGCTCGTCACGCCCATCGGCCCATCCACTTCATGACCGCCCCACCCGAAATGCGCGTGCCATCATCATTTTCAATGGCTTTGCGCACCGCATCCCGAAAAGCGTCTTCGCGTCCGAGAGAAAATCCTCGATTGCCCGTTGCGCGACCCAGGCGGCAGAGCGGTCCGGGCGTGCGGCCTGCTCCTCAAGGCGGCGCTTGATATCGGGATCCATGCGCATGGAGAATGTTGCTCACAAAGGTGGCGCCTTTACGTTTCAGTCAAGCCTGTCTTCTCGGCGCGCAAATCCCAAATTCTCAATACGTCAACATAGTCGGCGCTGCTCCTGTAAATGACAGAAAACGATATTCGCGGCATTCCCGAAGATCCTTGCCTGGAATCGGGTGACCCATGAAGGCGGAGCCTTTTATCAATATGAATGTCTTGTGGCTTTGGTGTACGGAGAATTTCCGGTCAGCACAGACCTCTTGTCCATAGGCGTCCACGTCACCCGGACCGTGATGGCTTGGCCAAGCTGACGCATGCGGTTCAGCGCCTTGATGGCGATGGCGGCTTCAACCCTTCACAGCCCGGTGTAGCCGGAGCTGCTTTGCCAGATCGCCCTTGCCATTCTAGTCCCTCAAGAACACACCAACACCGCATCCATGCACCAAGGCCACTATTTAACGAAAAAACCGGCCTTTTGAGCCGGTTTCAAACATCTGCGAACATATTCGTGGTGCCCAGAAGAGGACTCGAACCTCCACACCTTGCGGCACACGGACCTGAACCGTGCGCGTCTACCAATTCCGCCATCTGGGCAACGCCGCTTCCTTTAGGCAGGGCGATGGATGCTGTCAACGCGATAATCGGCAATACAAAGGCCATATCGAAGCCGTATTGACAGGTTCAATTCTAATTACTATACCATACGTATGGTAAATAAATTAACCAGGCGGCCCAGCCGTAAAGTCCACTTGTTTGAGGCGGCGGCCATGCTTGTTGCAGAGCATGGCGCGCAGGCCTTGACGATTGATGCGCTCGCCAAAGCGGCGGGTGTCACCAAAGGCGGAGTGCAGTATCACTTCGCCTCAAAAGACCTCCTTGTCACCGGGCTTCTCGACTACCTGCTGTCGGCGTTCGATCTCGCCCTGGAGGAAGTTGCCGCCGCATTTCCAGAGCCCGGAAGCTGGCTGAATGCCTATATCGAGCTGGTCCTCATACAGCATTCGCCTGTCGATCAGGCTTTCCCGGCACTGCTTGCCTCAATGACGCCCGGCGACACGCGGGCTGAAGTTCACCAGCGTTTTGCCGCCAAATGGCGACGCCGTGCGGCAAACGACGGCATAGATCCCGCAATAGCCGAGGTGGTGCGCCTTGCAGCGGATGCATTCTGGCTGGAGCGCAGCTTCGGCGGCGAGACGCAAGCCATCCAATTGTCCCAAACCTTGCGGAGGCTGATTGAATGTCACAAAATCTAGCTAATGAGCGCCAAACTGGCCAGGCACAGCGCCTGCCGGCGCTTGATGTTCTTCGCGGCATCGCGCTGTTCGGGATCCTCGTGGTGAACTTCCAGTTCTTCGCCTATCCGGAGGGCGGGTTTGCCACACCTGATGGGAAAGGCCCGGCCGGCTCTTTGGACCAGATCATCCGGTTTGCGGTGCAGTTCCTCTTTGACGGCAAGTTCATCCTGATTTTTGCGTTTCTTTTCGGCTGGGGCCTGCAGTCGCAGATTGATCGGGGCGCCGCCTTCCTGCCACGCTACTACCGGCGCATGGCCGGCCTGTTTCTCATCGGGCTCATGCATGCGGTTTTTCTCTTTGCCGGCGATATACTGGTCACCTACGCTATTTTGGGGCTGCTTCTCTTGACAATGAGAAACTGGCCTGTGCGCCGCCTTCTTCTGGCGGCCCTCCTGTTCTGGGCGCTGTCGATCGCCGGGCATGCCTCTATCGGCATGCTGGTTGACGCATCGCCCAAGCTCTCGGGCAGCGAATATGACGCGCTGGTTGTTCTCCACCAGAGTGGAAGTTTTGCCGAGATCATGCGTCACCGCATCGTCGATCTCATCGGGCTCTATGCCGTCACGCCGCTGCTGTTTGCCCCGCAAGTCATGGGTATGTTTGTGACGGGACTGGCCTGCGCCAAACATTTCCCGCAAGCCGGCTTTGATGGCGCAAGGCCGGCCGCACGACGGCTCCTTGGATGGTTCATCATACCGGCGCTCGCTGCCAATGCCGCCTATGCGGGGATGGCGGTTTGGGGTGACGCGACAGAAACCCTCACCATGGTTATGCGCGGTATCGCCGCGCCGATGCTGACCCTCGTCTATCTTGCCAGCGCCTTGCTGCTGTTGACCAATGACCGCATTGCCGGTCCTTCACGGATTTTCACCGGTGACGGACGATTGTCGCTGTCGATCTATATCGGGGAATCGGTGCTGATGAATGTCCTGTTCTTTGGTTTTGGCCTCTATGACAAAGTCAGCTACGCCCTTGGCATGCTGATATGCATTGGTGTGTATGCATTGCTGTCGCTGGCCGGCTCGATCTGGCTGCGCTGGTTCAGGCTTGGACCGATGGAATGGATGCTTCGATCAATCACTGAGGCAAAGATCGTGCCCATGCTTGTCGAGGCGAAAACGAAAGGCATGGCGCCTACAAGACAACCTTCGACGCCACGGTCGAATCCGCGTTGAGCGTGTAGATGACCGGAACGCCGGTGGCGAGCTCCTGTTTGACGATCTCCTCACCCGTCAGCCCATCCAGCGCCATGATCAGGGCGCGCAGCGAATTGCCGTGCGCGGCGATGAGCACAGTTTCACCGCGCAGCACATGCGGCTGGATTTCGTGCAGATAATACGGCCACACCCGCGCGCCGGTGTCCTTCAGGCTTTCGCCGCCCGGCGGGGGCACGTCGTAGGAGCGGCGCCAGATATGGACCTGTTCCTCACCCCATTTGGCCCGCGCATCATCCTTGTTAAGACCGGACAATTCGCCATAATCGCGCTCGTTGAGAGCCTGGTCACGGATCGTCTTGAGTGACGGCTGGCCGACGGCTGCAAGAATGTAATCGCAGGTTCGCTGCGCCCTCACCAGCACCGAGGTGAAGGCGATATCGAACTTGAGGCCCTTTGCGGCAAGTTTTTCGCCTGCCGCCTTCGCCTCCTCGTGACCCAGCGGCGACAGGTCCGGGTCGCGCCAGCCGGTGAACAGGTTCTTCAAATTCCATTCGCTTTGGCCGTGTCTTACAAGGACGAGAGTTCCGGACATGTGGTTTTCCTATGGTCAGTCGTTGAGATCAAGAACGTCGCGCATTGAATAGAGGCCGGGCTTGCGGTGATGCGCCCACAGCGCCGCGCGGATCGCGCCGCGGGCAAACATGTCGCGGGTGACGGCGTGATGTGACAATGTGATCTGCTCATCCATCCCGGCAAAGATCACTGAATGATCGCCCACAACCGAGCCGCCGCGCAAGGCGGCAAAACCGATACTGCCCTGCGCGCGCGCGCCTGTATGGCCGTCGCGCCCGCGAACGGAATTCCCGGCAAGGTCAATGCCGCGCCCCTTCGCCGCCGCCTCGCCGAGCAGCAAGGCCGTGCCGGAGGGCGCATCGACCTTGTGCCTGTGGTGCATTTCGAGCACTTCAATGTCAAAGTCATGGGCCCCGAGCGCTTTGGCGGCCTTCTCGATCAACACGGAAAGAAGATTGACGCCAAGGCTGAAACTGCCGGACTTCACGATTACCGCATGGCGCGCGGCGGCGGAAATCTTCGCCTCGTCGGCGGGTGAGCATCCGGTCGTCCCGATGATGTGCACGATGCGCGCCTGCGCCGCATAGCCGGCAAACTCGACCGTTGCTGCCGGCGACGTGAAATCGAGGACGCCGTCCGCATGGGCAAATGCGCTGAGCGGATCGCAGGTTATGTCAACGCCGAGCTTTCCAGCGCCCGCCGCCTCGCCCGCATCAGCGCCGAGCTCACTCGCGCCCTTGCGTTCGATCGCCGCGTGCAGCACGGCGCCGTCTTCTGCGGCAATGGCGCGGATCAGCGCCTGGCCCATTCGGCCCGCCGCCCCGGCGACAACCAGCTTCATCCTTGTCATTTTTGCCAGTGCCGCCCGTTCATGTTGATGCCGAAGTTCAAGGGATTGCGTGCGAATGCGGCGAGGCCGACCACGGCGGCCAGCGGGTGCGTCATCACAAAAACCGGCATGTGCGCCATCATCTGCGAATGCGGCGCCTTGTCATTGAAGGCAGCGCGAAATTCGCCCTGTTGCAAAACAGGCAGGATTTTCTGGGCGATGCCGCCGGAAAGATAAACGCCGCCCTTTGCCATGAAAACCAGCGCGAGGTCGCCCGCGACCCGGCCAAGATAGGTGGCAAACAGGGACAGCGTTTCCAGCGCACTTGCATCGCCCTCTGCCGCGCCGGCTGTCACTTCGCTGGGCTGGGTGAACCTGGGGCTGACGCCGTCCGCCTTGCAGATCGCCCGGTAAAGATTGACCATACCGCGGCCGCACAGGATCTGTTCGGCGGAGATGCGGCCCTCGATCGGCTCCAGATGCGGGAAGATCAACTGGTCCCTTGCCGTCCTCGGCCCGACATCGATATGCCCGCCTTCGCCCGGCACCGGCTGCCAGATGCCGCGCGAATTGATGAGGCCGGCAACACCGAGCCCGGTGCCTGGACCCAGCACGACACGGCCGGAGACCGGCTCAACTTCATCGCCGCCAATTTGTTCCAGATGCTGCCGCTCAAGCGCCACCACGGCAAGCGCCTGCGCCTCAAAGTCATTGAGAACAATCACCTCATCAAAGCCAAGACGGCTCATCAGGTCCCGCGGGCGCACGACCCAGGGGCAATTGGTCAGCTCGATTTCATCACTGTTGATCGGCCCGGCAATGGCGACCAGTGTCGATTTGGGCCTGATCGCGGTTGCGGTGAAGACGGCGTTCTCGATGGCATCGTCGATGTTGGCGTGGTCGCTCGTGCGCACATTGGGGAAAGACACAAGTCCCGCGCCAGGTCCGCTCAGGATGGCAAAGCGCGCATTGGTTCCTCCAATGTCACCGATCAGCACCGGAAACTTCATCTGCTGCAATATATTGCCACCCGTCATCGTTCGCGTGTTCCCCGATTCCCTGTCATCATCGTTGACAGCGTTTTCTCCAGCAACAGCTCCGCCGTTGCCCGGTTGAGCGCCATCGGTATGTCATACACCAGAGCAAGCCGCATTAAAGCCTTGACGTCAACATCATGCGGCATCGGCGTCAGCGGATCGACAAAGAAAATCAGGGCGTCGATCTTCTCTTCCGCAATCAGCGCGCCAATCTGCTGGTCGCCGCCAAGCGGCCCACTCTTGAGCCGCTGGATGACAAGGTCCGGGCACGACATCTGCACAAGGCCGCCCGTGGTGCCGGTGGCGACAATATCGCACTTTGCCAGAAAAGCCTGATGCGACACGGCGAACTCGACCATGTCGGGTTTTTTCTGGTCATGTGCAATCAATGCCAGCCGCATGCCGTGCCTCTCCACAATCATTGGCTGGGCTATAGAGCAATTTTCTTGCGGATGGAAACCTTCCGTCAGCGTGATCCAGCCTGACCTGGAAAATCATAAGACAAGCGTTTCCGCTTTTGATGGAATCATCAAAAGCACAGGACAACGCGACAATTCAATAACCTGGAGCGCATCTGCGTTTCCGCGAAATGCTGATGCGCTCTGGCAAGAAGCACTGGCTGTGGAGAGGTGTCGACCAGGATGGCTGCATTCTCGGCGCGATGCTCAGTCCCGGCGCAATACCAAGGATGCGAATCGACTTCTGACACGGTTACTGCAGAAACAGGGGATGCCGACCAAACGCATCTTCACCGACAAGCTGCGATCCTACGGCGCAGCGAGAACGCATGACGCTACGGTTTCGCTCAGTTGGAGCCTTGCAACGCGTCGCCTCGATCTTCTCAACGGTGCGCAATGCCGCCGTTGATGAGATCACCGGCTGATAGCCAGCGACAGCAGGAGAAACTGCCGGTCTGCGTTAACAGCTGATCGAGAAACGCCCAGGCTGCCGCATCATGAACCAGATGATGCGTCAGAATGCCGATCGGCTCGCCTGTTGGCTCCGATCGTTCGACATGTGTCACGAGATCATCAATCAGCAAAGTATGATTGCGGCAGCCTCGTGTGGTGTGCCAATCGATCAGATCGACATGCGTATTGAAAACGGGGACCGAAGCAAGCTGACGAGCAACGCCAAAGCACGACAGCGCCTGGTACCCAAGCTCGTGCAAGTGAGGCAGGATGTCACCACTGATCCTGTTCCACGGAGGCACCAGCATGGGAACCAGCCGGTCGCCGAACAAATGCGTCATGCGCTTGATAGCCAGCGCAAGATCACCCAAGACCAAATCCAGATGCCGGTGATTGCCGAGCTCCTGCTTCTTTTGCGTTGGAGGCGCGTGGTTCTGGTGGCTCCATCCGTGAATGACGGGCGTCACATGATGCGCATTGGCGAGCCGCTGCACCAGCGCCTCGCCGGACAATTGAGGAATGACTGCCAGTGCGACCGGCACTGCGAATGACGCGGTCAGGCTGATCAATTGATCAAGCGCCGCGGCAGGCTCCGACGCATCGTCATCGCGCAGCCACAGCCGTATTGATTTACCTTCAGCCTCACAGCGCGCCAATGCCTCGCGCAGCGGTCGCCAGATAGCCTCATTGCTCATTGCGCCTCCGGGTCAGAGATCGTTCCAATTCGCGGTTCAAAACCTGCGCGGCCTGCTGCACCGATCTTTCGGTGAAGACGAACTGCCGCGCCGCTGCGGCCATGCGCTGTCTGTCTTCATTGCTTGCGAGCAAGCGCCGCACAGCCATCGCAAATTCTTCAATATCGCCCTGCCGTGTCAAAATCCCGGTGACGCCGTTTTGAACGACTTCCGGCACCCCTGCGGTATCTTGCGCAACAACCGGAAGGCCGGCCGCCTGCGCTTCAAGATAAGCCAGTCCATAGGCCTCGCCGGAACCTGGCCAGACATAGATTCCCCCGCCCTGGAGAAGCCTTGGCACCTGATCAGGATCCACTTGCCCCAACCATTCGATGCGCTCAGCGGGAAAGGAAGCGAACAGCTGCTTGACGGCTTCCCGCTC
>JANNRN010000195.1:0-7285 GCA_031401375.1 Phyllobacteriaceae bacterium
GATATCATCGCGCGCACGGAAGAGGATTTCCTGCGTGAGAACAACATCATCAAGGGCGCGATGAACCTGATCGATGCCGAGCGCGCCGAGCTTTTGTATTCGCGAATGGGTCCGGCCATCGAGGCCTCGGGTGGCAGCGCCGGCAACACGGCGGCGGGTGTGGCCAATTTTGGCGGTAAGGCGGCCTATTTCGGCAAGGTTTCCGATGATCACTTGGGCGGCGTCTATCTTCATGACATGCGCGCGCAGCGCGTTGCCTTCGACACCAAGCCGTTGAAGGGCGAACCGCCAACCGCCCGTTCGATGATTTTTGTGACACCCGACGGCGAGCGTTCGATGAACACTTACCTTGGCGCCTGCGTGGAGCTGAAGCCCGAAGACATTGAGGAAGACAAGGTCGCCGGGTCGAAAATCACCTATTTCGAGGGTTATCTCTGGGATCCGCCGCTGGCGAAGGACGCGATCCGTCTTGCCGCAACAATTGCGCACAAGCACGGGCGCAAAATGGCGATGACGCTCTCCGATCCGTTTTGCGTTGATCGCTATCGCGACGAATTCCTGCATTTGATGCGCTCTGGCACAGTGGATATCACTTTTGCCAATGAGCACGAATTGAAATCGCTTTATCAAACGGCTGATTTCAACACCGCGCTTGAAGCCTTGCGCATGGATTGCGAAATGTCCGCCGTCACGCGCTCGGAAAAAGGTTCGATCATCATCAAGGGGCCGGAAACGGTGAAGATCGAACCGATCCGGGTCGAAACCGTGGTCGATACGACCGGCGCTGGCGATCTGTATGCGTCTGGCGTGCTATTCGGACTAACGCAGGGTCTCAACATGGCCAAGAGTGGCCGGCTGGGTTCGCTTGCCGCCTCCATCGTTATTTCTCAACTCGGCCCGCGCCCGCAGGCGGACCTGCGCGCCGCTGCCCAGCAGTTCGGGATCATTTGAGCTTCTTGCGTTTCTCTTCGGCGATCTGCTCAAGCGTTCGCCCCGGCCGCGCGCGATAGACCGGAAATGTCCAGCCGAAATACAAGGCGCCGCCGCGCACCACAAAGGCCGACACCACCCCGGCCAGCGCTGAAAGCGGAGGCGTCGCCTCCCAGACGGCAAGAAGCGTGAAGACACTGGCGCCGGCAAGCGCCGCTGTCACATAGATCTCCCGCCGCATCAAAACCGATGGCTCGCCAGCCACGATATCGCGCAATATGCCGCCAAACGTCGCCGTCATCACGCCGGTCACCACCGCGATCGGCGCGGGAACACCCAGCGCCAACCCTTTGGCCGCACCGATGACGCAATAGGCCGAGAGCCCGATTGTATCGAGCCAGATCAGCCAGAGATAACGTGACCAGACCAGATGCGCGGTGAAGTAAACCACGATCGCAGTCACTGCCGCCACGATCAAATAGCCAGGCTGGTTGACCCAGAACACCGGTGTCGCGCCCAAAACAAGATCCCGGATCGTACCGCCGCCAATGCCGGTGACAGTGCCGAGAAAAATGAAGCCGATAATGTCAATCTGCTTGCGCGAGGCCGCCAGCGCGCCGGTCGCCGCAAAAACGGCGACACCGGCATAGTCGAGGAGTTGGAGAAGGTTCATGGCCGAACCTTGCCCCAAAACCCGTTTGGCCGCAAACGCCGACAGCCATGGGCTGGAATGACGCGCTTTGCATGCCGGCCGCCAGAAGGGTACTCGTTACGGCAGCAATCTGTCAGCGGCTTTGAAGAACTTTCTTGCCAGCGCAACGATCTCGCCGTCTGTCGGATGATCGGCGCTTTCCACCCCGATGATGCGCGCCGCGTCGTTATGATGGTGACTTTTGACGTGTTTGGCCAGTTCATCCTTGGCGCTGCCGGGGCCGACAAACAGCCATTCGACAGCTGGCTGCAGGGCTTTGACGATGCCGTTCAGAAAGGCAGTGTCGGCCTCATGCCGTCCGCCGCCGAGCGTACCCGCATGCTTGTGCACCTGGTCGAATTGCTTGCCCGTGGACAGCTTCACGCTCTCGGCATGGTCACGGTCGAAGAGGAAAATCCTGGCCTGGCGATGATCGAGCCAAACGACGGCGTGTTGGGTTTGCATCAATGGAGCTCCGAAGGTTGCCGAAAGGGCGCTTGCGATGCAATGAGCACCGCCAACCGCTCGCCAACTTTCACCCATCGCGGGGTCTCAAGCCTTGACTTGCATCAAGACGCGAACGCAATATCAGGCATCGCTGTCGTCTGAGGATGCTTCCGGCTCTCTCGCCCTGGCCTCCGTGAGCTTCGGTCCGCCTTTGGCGACGCCGACCATGGCCGGGCGCAGGACGCGCTCGCCGATGACGTAACCTGCCTGAACGACCTGAACGACCGTGTTGTTGGGCACATCGGGATTTGGCACTTCAAACATGGCTTGATGGAAATTGGGGTCGAATTTCTGGCCCTCCGGCTCGAGCTTTCGCACGCCATGGCGTTCGAGCGAGGCGATCAGCGAGCGTTCGGTGATTTCAACGCCTTCAATGAGGTTCAACAGGCCCTTGTCATGGCTTTCACGCGCTTCAGGCGGCAGGCTGTCAAGCGCGCGGCGCAGATTGTCCGCCACCGCCAGCGTATCACGCGCAAATCCTGCGATGGAATAAGCCTTGGCGTCGCGCACATCACGCGCCGTGCGCATGCGCAGGTTTTCCATCTCGGCGGCAAGACGCAGCGCCCGGTCTTTCAACTCGGCGTTTTCGGCAATCAGCTTTTCCATCGCATCGGCGATGCGTTCCTGCTCGGAGAGCTCTGGCTCCAAGCCGAATTCATCCTCAGCCAAGATGTCTTCCCCGGAATTCTCGTTCATGGGTGGTTTCCGTCTGTTCGTTCAATGAGTTGCAGCGCATATCGAGCTTTGCGGGCCAAAAATCAAGGGACTTGAGACATGCCGCTGAACTCAGTGAGTGTGCCGGTGATGCAAATCCGGGTAATGGGGATGCCCATGCCGCATCGGCTCGTGGCGATGCCGGTGCGAATGCGGCTCCGATACGGGGGCAGGATGGACGTGTTGGTGATGCTCATCGTGCAAATGGCTGTGCTCGTGCTCCAGTACGCCATGCGCATGGTCGTGCCGGTGCCGTTCGGCCAAATGCAGCCAGAGCCCGAAACCCATCAGAAATCCAGCAAGCACCAGCTTCAGCGTCACCGGTTCAGCCAACAGCACGACTGCCAGCAGGGCCCCGATAAAAGGTGCGAGCGCGTAATAGGCGCCGGTCCGCGCGGTGCCGAGATGCCGCAAGGCGAGAACGAACATGACGAGGCTGACGCCAATGCCCAGCAGGCCCAAAAACGCCGTGGCGCCAACAAATGAAAGGGCCGGAAGCTTTGCGCCCATGATGAACGCCAGCCCCATGTTCACAGAACCGGCGGTCAGACCCTTGATTGTGACGATTTCGACGGGATCGGCGGCCGAAATCTTGCGGGTCAGATTATTGTCAATGCCCCAGGCCAGGCATGCGCCGGCAATCAGCAAGGCGCCGGTATTGAAGTCGAAACTCTCGCTTTGCCACGAAAGAGCGACTGCGCCGGCAAGGATCGCCAAGGCGCCGGCGACCAGCCGCCGGTTGGCATTCTCCCGGAAAACCAGCCAGGCGATCACCATCGTGGCCAGACCTTCAAGATTAAGCAAAAGTGCGCCGCTTGATGCCGTGGTCAGTGAAAGGCCGGACATAAGAAGGACCGGCCCGGCAATGCCGCCCACGACAATCGCCCCCGCAAGCCATGGAATGTCGGATTTTTGCAAAGACGCTTCATGGCTTTTGCGGCCCGCGATGCGCCTGCCAAGCCTGTAAAGGACCAAGCCGAAACCGGCGCCGAGATAAAGGAGGCCGGCCAGCATGAACGGATCCATGCTGCCCAACAAGAGCTTTGAAAGCGGTGGCAAGGCGCCGAACAACACCGCCGAACCGAGCGCCAGCGGCACGCCCGGCCAAAGATGGGAATGCAGGGCGGGTCCGCGCATCAGCCCGTCTCGTCTCTGTCGAAGTCCAGCCGCGCCACCAGAAGTTTGTCAACACGCCGCCCATCCATATCGACCACTTCGAAGCGGAAGCCAAGCGCATCGACAATGTCACCCGTCGCGGGCAGGCGCTGCAAATGGTCGATCAGGAACCCGGCGGCGGTGTCGTAATTGCGCTTTTCGGGTAGTTTCAACCGGATGAGATCGGCCATTTCGTCGGCCGGCATCCAGCCTGAGATCAGCCATGAGCCATCAGCGCGCTCCACCGCCTCCGGCTCGTTGTCGTCTTCGTCGGCGCGGAACGAACCGGCAATGGCATCGAGAATGTCCGCGGGTGTCACCACGCCTTCAAAGTGGCCGTATTCGTCATGCACCAGCGCGATGGGCACAGCTGCGTCACGCAGATGTTTCAAGACATCAAGTGCATCAACGACATCGGGGATCATTGTGACTTGATGGACGTGCTCCCTGATTTTGAGCGGCTTTCTTGACAGGATCGCCGGAATGAGATCGCGGACCTGGATGACGCCGATCACGGCATCCTGGGTTCCCTCGCAGGCCGGGAGCCGTGCATGCCTGGCGGTTTTCAAATGCGCAAGAATGTCCTGTTCGTCTTGCGTGACATCGATCCACTCGACTTCCGAGCGCGGCGTCATAATGGCGCGGGTACTGCGGTCGGAGAGCCGCAGCACGCCGGAAATCATCGCCCGCTCGTCCGCCTCGATGACGCCGCTATGGGCAGCTTCGGCAACAATGGTCTTGATTTCCTCTTCGGTCACCGAGCTTTCCGGCGAGATATGCATGCCAAGAAGCCACATGATGCCCTGCGTCGAAACATCGAGAAGCCAGACCACGGGCGTGGTGATCTTCGACAGGAGATACATGGGCGGGGCAACCAGACAGGCGATGGATTCGGGATCACGCAGTGCAAATTGCTTGGGCACCAATTCGCCGATGACTACGGACAAGAACGTAATGACGCTGATCACGCCGCCAAAACCCAATGGATCGGCAAGCCAGGCTTCAACGCCAAGTCCGGCCAGCCAATCGGACACGTAATGCCCGAGCGCCGCGCCCGAAAATGCGCCGGCGAGAATGCCGACCAGCGTGATTCCGATCTGCACGGTCGACAAGAACCGGCCGGGATTTTCGTTGAGCGCCAGGGCGCGCCGCGCGCCGCTTTTGCCATCCTCGGCCATGCTTTTCAGCCGCATGCGCCGCGAGGAAACAACGGCCAGTTCCGACAGCGCAAACACGCCATTGAGGCCAATGAGCAGGGCAACGATGAGAAGTTCGGTCACTTTTTCGACCCGGCAATGCCGCCAAGGGTCCTTCGATTGATCTTGAGACCGTCTTTGAGGCTTGCAAGCAAGGAAATCAACTAGCGGATCAGCTTCGACACCAGTTGCGCCGTGAAATCCACCATTGGCACAATGCGCGCATAATTGAGCCGGGTCGGGCCGATGACGCCGACCGCCCCGATAATCCGCTGCTCGCTGTCCCTGAAAGGCGCGACAACCAGCGAAGAGCCGGAGAGGGAGAACAGCCGGTTCTCCGAGCCGATAAAGATGCGCACACCGGGACCGGATTCGGCGAGATCAAGCAGTTGCAGCAGGCCTTGCTTGGTCTCGAGATCGTCAAACAACAGCTTCAACCGCTCAACATCCAATGCTTCACCGGCATTCTCCAACAGGTTGGAGCGGCCGCGCACGATCAATTGGCCAGACCCGTCATTGCTCACTCCCGACCATGCCGCCATGCCGCTTTCCACGAGTTTTTGGCTGAGCCCGTCAAGCGCCTGGCGTGTTTCGCTGAGCAGCTTGCTGATTTCCTTCTTCGCCTCGGAGATCGTCTTTCCGACGATATGGGCGTTGAGAAAATTTGATGCCTCCGTCAACTGCGAGGGGGTGACGCCGGGCGGCAGGTCAAGGATCCTGTTCTCGACATCGCCCGATTGCGACACCAAAACCGCGAGCGCCCGCGTCGGTTCAACCCGGATAAATTCGATGTGTTTCAGCGGTGTTTCACTTTTTGTCGCCAGCACCAGACCTGCGCCGCGCGACAGGCCTGACAACAATTGGCTGGCCTCGGTCAACAGGTTCTCGACAGGCTTGCCCTCCCCGGACGCCTTGATCTGGGTTTCGATACTGCGGCGCTCTTCGCTGGTCAGATCGCCGATTTCCATCACGCCATCAACGAAGAAGCGCAGGCCGGTCTGGGTGGGCATGCGCCCCGCCGAAACATGGGGAGCATAGATGAGTCCGAGATTCTCAAGATCCGACATCACATTTCGGATGGTGGCCGGGGACAGGGACTGCGGAAGAATGCGCGAGAGGTTGCGCGACCCGACTGGTTCACCCTCGTTCAGATAGCTTTCGACGATCAGTTTGAAAATATCGCGCGAACGCTGGTCAAGCGTGCTGGCTGGCGACGTCATCAACGTCTTGTGCAATGTTTCCGCGGTTCTTGTCATGGCTATTGATATAGGCGGTTGCTGCCGCCCTTGCAAAGCATGGCGCGTTGCAATTGCCCGCTTCGCGCCTTAGAAGGCCATACTTTCAGTGACGGAGTAAGTTCATTGCGGCCATCCAAGCGAGATGCGGACGAAATGCGGGCGGTGACGTTCGAGAAGAATGTCTCCAAACACGCCGAAGGCTCATGCCTGGTCAAGTTTGGCGATACCCATGTTCTGTGCACCGCCTCGCTTCTGGAAAAGGTTCCCGGCTGGATGCGCAATACCGGCAAGGGCTGGGTGACGGCCGAATACGGCATGCTGCCGCGTTCGACCGGCGAGCGCATGAACCGCGAGGCAGCCGCAGGCAAACAGGGCGGCCGCACTCTTGAAATCCAGCGGCTGATTGCCCGCTCGCTGCGTGCGGTTGTCAGCCTGGAAGCGCTTGGCGAGCGGCAGATCACCGTGGATTGCGACGTCGTCCAGGCCGATGGCGGCACACGCACGGCGGCAATCAGCGGCGGCTGGGTGGCCTTGCATGAATGCCTGAAATGGATGGAGGCCAGGCAAATGCTGACCGTCGCCAATGTGCTCAAGGACCATGTCGCGGCGATCTCTTGCGGCGTCATCAACGGCGCGCCGGTGCTTGATCTCGATTATGTCGAAGATTCGTCCGCCGGCACCGACTCGAACTTCGTCATGACCGGCAAAGGCGGCATCGTGGAAATCCAGGGCACCGCAGAAGGCGCGCCATTTTCGGAAGAGGAATTCCTGGCATTGATGGCGCTTGCGCGAAAGGGCATCAACAAGCTGGTTGATCTGCAAAAGCTTGCGGTGATGTGAGACTTCATGCGCCC
>JANNRN010000196.1:0-21258 GCA_031401375.1 Phyllobacteriaceae bacterium
TTCGGCAAGCTCTGATTCCGGCAGAATATTTGTCACGTAGCGCGTATTGGTGCCCTTGCCCCGGACCTCCTGGCCAAGCGCGTGAGGTGAAATGACCCGCACGGGCAGATGGCCGCCTTTCGCCGGAGCCGTGCATACCGCAAGTTCGAGATCAGTAGTCGCCGTCACCATCCACGCCGTTCCCGCCGGAACATAGACGGACCATGGCTTGCCCTCGAAAGGTGACATGCGCTCGCCAAGTTCGCCCAAATCATTGACTGCCATGACTTTTCCCTTGCCGGAAACAAAGACCAAACATGTTTCACGGTCCGCCGCCTTGTCTGAAGCGGCTTCGCCGGGTGCAAGGCGATAGAGGTCAAAACCAACGTGTACCCAGCCCGCCGAACCGGGCGTGACATGGATCACCCTCCCCCTTGTCCCCTGTTGCCGCACATGCAGTTCCGGCATTTTCAACTCCCAGATCTATTCACCGTTTTGAACGCATCTATTCATTCGGCCCCGCCAGCGGCTCGTCTTTCATGGGGTTCCATCAGTTGGGGACTTTTCGGACGGAAAGGTGATCACCAAGGTCCACAACGCATGCAGCGCGATCGCAGTCGCAAGCACCGCCCAGAAATAGCTCATCGTCATCCATTCAAGCGCCGTCCAGCCAAAAGTGACCGCAATGATTGTCCAGCGCCGCCAGGCCGGCGCATAAAATGGATGCTTGTTGTCAATCAGCACGTCAGAGCCCTGCCTTCTTAATGATTCGCCTAGACAAGTGTCCAGCGAAGTTTTGTCGCCAATTTCGGCGTGTCGTCATTTGACCAGATGATCCGATTGGCGCCGATACGAATCATGTCATTTCTCCGTGTAATGTTTGGAGCGAGGCTATGTCGATGTTCGCACCATTCGCCGGCAAATCCGGTTGATTTCCCGCATCCTGATCAGTTCGTCAGCGCCCGCACTTTTATGGCCTCCACATAGGCCTTGCGCGCCGCATTGACCTTCTTGCGTGTCGACACTTCCGGCACGGCAACCTCCCACCACGTTCCGCCAGCCTCGGTGGTAATCAACGCATCGGTGTCGATGACCACGACAGTGGTTCGTGTCTGCTTTTTCGCTTGTGCAAGCGCAGCCTCAAGATCACCAATCGAGGAGACTTTCATCGCGATGGCGCCAAGGCTCTCGGCGTGGGCGCGAAAGTCGATGTCCGGCAGGATTTCGTGGTGTGTGTCTTTGAGAAGATTGTTGAAATTGGCGCCGCCTGTTGCCATTTGCAGGCGGTTGATGCAGCCAAAACCGCGATTGTCCAAGACCACGATGGTGAGGCGCGCGCCAAGCATGATCGACGAGGCGATTTCCGAGTTCAGCATCAGGTATGAGCCATCGCCAACCATGACGACAACTTCATCGCCGGGCTTGGCAAGCTTGACCCCGACGCCGCCAGCGATTTCGTAGCCCATGCAAGAGAAGCCGTACTCCATGTGATACGAGCCGGGCGCGCCCTGACGCCAAAGCTTGTGCAACTCGCCGGGCACGCCCCCAGCGGCGCCAACCATCGTTGCCGTGGAACCAAAAACGCGTTGCACCGCGCCAACAACCTGTGCATCCGAAGGCAAGGCGGAATTCGTGGTGGCTGTCACTTCTTCGGCGGCCTTGTTCCAATCTGCGCGGACCTCGCCAGCTTTTCGCGTCCACGGCTTTGGAACGGCATAGCTGCCAAGCGCCTCGCTCAGTTCCAGGAGACCCTCCTGCGCATCCGCAACGAGCGGCAGTGCAGCGTGCTTGTTTGCGTCAAAGGCTTGCGTGTTGAGGCCAATAAACGTCGCGTTCTTGCCTTTGAACAGCGACCATGACCCGGTCGTAAAGTCCTGCAGGCGTGTGCCGACGGCCAAAATGACATCGGCCTCTTCGGCGAGAGCATTGGATGCGGATGTGCCCGTCACGCCAACCGCGCCCATGTTCATTGGATGGGAATGCGGCAGGGACGATTTGCCCGCCTGCGTTTCACAAACCGGAATTCCGTGCTTTTCAACAAAGGCGCGCAGACTTTCAGAGGCTTGCGAATAAAGAACACCGCCGCCCGAAATGATCAACGGCTTCTTTGCCTTTGACAGCGCTTTGGCAGCGCCAGCGAGTTCATCGCGCGAGGGGCGAACACGGCGCGACGTCCAGACTTTCTCTGCAAAGAACGACAGCGGATAGTCATAGGCCTCCGACTGCACATCCTGGCAGAGGCTGAGTGTGACCGGGCCGCATTCGGCCGGATCAGTGAGGACCTGCAGGGCGCGCGGCAGGGCCAGAAGGATCTGCTCAGGCCGGGTGATACGGTCGAAATAGCGCGACACGGGACGGAAGCAATCATTGGCGGAAACGGTGCCGTCGCCAAAGTCCTCGACCTGCTGAAGCACCGGGTCCGGCAAACGGCTTGCAAAAACATCGCCCGGAAGCAGCAGCATCGGGATACGGTTGACATGCGCCACCGCCGCAGCTGTCACCATGTTGAGCGCGCCCGGACCGATCGATGTCGTGCAGGCCATGAAACGCCGGCGGAACGAGGCTTTGGCATAGGCGGTTGCGGCGAATGCCATGGCCTGTTCGTTATGCGAGCGATAGGTCGGGATTTCTTCCCTGATCCCGTACAAAGCCTCGCCCATTCCGGCGACGTTTCCGTGGCCGAAAATCGCCCAGACGCCGCCGCAGATGGACAGCTTGCGGCCATTGATCAAGGTTTTCTGCGCGGTCAGGTACTTCGCCAATGCCTGCGACGTTGTGAGACGTATTGTCGTCATCGTTGTTCTCTCCAATTCAGCCCGGTCAATTCAGGCAGGTTTGCGGGCGGCAAGCCAAGCCTTTGTCAAGCGTTCGAACTTATCTGCCATATCATCCACCGCCTCGCTATCGCAGATATTGCCGGCCAGCCAGTTTTGCGCGGCTTCCGCAAATATGGTGCGGCCAATGGCAAAGCCCTTGACCACGCCCACATTCGCCACGGCGGCGAATGCCGCCTCCAGTTCTTCCTGAGGCGCTTCAAGACCCAGCATCACAACGCCGCGGCAATAGGGATCACGCGCCGTGATGACGCGCTCGATGTTCTGCCAGGCGGCACGACTGGCCTGTGGCTCCAGCTTCCACCAATCCGGACGAATGCCAAGGTCATAAAGCTCGACAAGCGCGCGTTCGATCGTGTGTTCATCAAGCATGGCGTGCTTGCCCGCGATGATTTCGACAAGCAGTTCACGGCCGACTTTACGCGACGCATCAAACAGTGCGCGCAACTTTTCCTGCTGTTCGCGCTTCAACTCTTCCGGGTCATCCGGATGATAGAAACACAGACATTTGATCGTGTGCGACAACGGCCAATCAATGAGCTCGGAGCCGATATCTTGCGAGAATTCAAAACGCAGCGGCCGGCTTCCGGGTCGCTCGACCGGCCGTCCGATCCAGTCAAACTTCTGCGCCGCCGCCTCCTGAAACGCCAGCCTGCCATATTTCTCGTCGATCAGCATGCCGTAGCCGGGACGCCCGGCCGCCACTTTCGCCGCAGCCCTAACCGCCAGAATTTTGAACTCGCTGATCTTGCCGAAATCGGCGCCCGCCGTCACGGCAAGGTCCTCAAGCTGCGAACGATGGTCGATGGCAAGCGCCATCAGCAGCGGAATATCGCCTTTGCGGTTGGTTGACCAGTGAATGTGATTGAGATTGCCGTCCTTGCGCAGTGCGCGGTGCGGCGAACCGTGTTCAAGGAAATACTGAAGCTCGTCCCAGGTGGCGTATTCGGGCGAGCACAGCAGGCGCGAAACCGCAAAGGCGCCGCAGGCATTGGCAAAAGTGGCAGATATCTTGTGCGGTTCGCCGCGCAACCAGCCTCTCAAGAAGCCGGACATGAAGGCATCGCCCGCGCCCAGCACATTGTAGATTTCAATGGGAAATCCATCGCCGACAATGCCGTCCTCCAGATCAGCCGGGATCGACCCGTCATAGACAATGCAGCCATTGGCGCCGCGCTTCAACACGATGGTGGCGGCCGACAATGCGCGGATTGTCCTCAGCGCCGCGGCAAGATCGCCTTCACCAGATGCAATCAGCACTTCTTCTTCGGTTCCGACGATGAGGTCGCAATCTGAAAGCACGCTCTTCAACTTGTTCGATACGTGATCGGATTTCACATAGCGTTCAAATCCCGCATCATGCCCGGCAAGGCCCCACAGGTTCGGCCGGTAGTCGATGTCGAAGACGATCCTGGCGCCATGGGCTTTTGCCAGCCGGATCGCCTTCAACTGGGCAGCTTCTGTGTTGGGTCGAGAAAAATGTGTTCCCGACACCAGCACCGAACGCGATGAGGCGATAAAATCCGCATCAACATCACCCTCTGTGAGCGCCATGTCGGCGCAATCGGTCCTGAAGAAGATCATGGGCGAGACGCCCTCGGCTTCAACGGCGAGCAGGACCAGCGCCGTCAACCGGTCGGGGTCGGTCATGATACCGTCCGTGGCGACGCCTTCTTTTTGGCATTGCTCGCGGATGAACCGGCCCATCTGTTCATTGCCGACTTTCGTGATGAGGCCCGACTTGAGGCCGAGCCGCGCGGTGCCGATGGCAATGTTGGCGGGGCAGCCGCCCACCGATTTGGAAAATGTGGAAATGTCCTCCAGCCGCGAGCCGATCTGCTGGCCGTAAAGATCGACAGAAGAGCGGCCAATGGCTATCACATCAAGCACCGGTTCCGGTTTGACAGCCATGTTGGATTTCCTTAGCCGGCGGTTTCAACACAATGACCGCGACCGGACGGGCATCCCGTCCCTCACAAGTCATCGGTTGAAATGAAACATAAGTTCTGCTAGTTGTCAATTCAGAACATATGTTCTATTTTGGCATTTTTTGGATGGAGATCGCAATGTTACGCTTTGGGCTTTTGGGAGCTGGCCGGATTGGCCAGATTCATGGACGCAACGCCGCCGCCTCGCCGAAAGCCGTGTTGACGGCCATCGCTGATCCTTTTCCCAAAGCCGCCGAATCGCTCGCGGCGGTAACCGGCGCAAAAATCCGCGAGATCGACGATGTTTTGAGCGCAACAGACATCGACGCCGTGATGATCTGCACACCGACGACAACGCATGCGGACTTCATCGAGCGCGCCGCCCTGGCGGGCAAGGCGATCTTTTGCGAAAAGCCGGTCGATCTCGACGCCGCACGCGTCGAGAAGGTGCTGAAGATCGTCGCGCAGACCGGCGTCCCGCTGATGGTCGGCTTCAACCGGCGTTTTGATTCAAACTTCGGCGCGCTGAAAGCCCGCATCGACGATGGCGTGGTCGGCAATGTTGAACTGGTTACAATCTTGTCGCGCGATCCGGGTGCGCCGCCGGTTTCGTATATCGCAACGTCAGGTGGCCTGTTCCGTGACATGATGATCCATGACTTCGACATGGCGCGCTTCCTGCTCGGCGAAGAGCCCGTCGAGGTTCATGCCGTCGGCTCGGCCATTGTCGATCCCGAAATCGGCAAGGCAGGTGATGTCGACACTGCCGCCGTGCTCCTGAAAACCGCTTCCGGCAAGATTTGCCAGATTTCGAACTCGCGCAGGGCGACCTATGGCTATGACCAGCGCATCGAGGTTCATGGCTCCAAGGGGCTTCTGACCGCCGGCAACGTGCATGAGACGACGGTCAAGTTCGCGTCGAAGAACGGTATTTCCGCCGATCCGGTCCAGAATTTTTTCCTCGAACGCTATGAGGCCGCTTACCGCAACGAGTTGAATGCCTTCATCGATGCGGTCATTAACAAGATACCGCCTGATCCAAGTGGTTTTGACGGGCTGCAAGCGCTTCGTCTCGCCGATGCGGCGCAGAAATCGCATGAGACCGGCAAGACCGTAAGGCTGTAAGAACAGGCGCAATCTTCAGCGCTGGGGGTCAGTGCTTGCGCTTCAGCCGCCGCTCTTCACCGATGGCGATGGCGATGGCGGTGGCAAGCGCCATTGTCGCCGAAAGTGAACGAAAGCCGCCAAAATCGCTTTCGGCCACCTGAAACCACGACTTTGACAATCCGGCCAGCGGCGAAAACGCGCTGTCGGTGATCGACACGACCGGAACGCCAGCCTCGCTGAGAAGCTGGGCATGCGCCACGGTCGGCGAAGCATAGGGTGCGAACGAGACCGCGATGGCGGCGTCGTTTTTTGTCACGAACGCCATCTGCTCGACGTCAATGCCAAAGGGCGAGGACACAAGCTGCACCCGGATTTTCAGCTTGCCAAACATATAGGCAAGGTAGGCAGTGACCGGAAACGAGCGCCGCTGGGCAAGGAGATAAAGCGTTTCGGCACGGGCGAGCAGCCTGACAGCATCGTTGAACTCCTCCGCGCTGATCGTTGCAGGAAGCGAATCGATCGATGTTCCCGCAGCAGCGACAACCCCTGACAGGATCGCATTGCCGCCTTCCCGGCCGAATGTGTCGCTGAGCGCATCAAGCCGCTCCTCATAGGTCGAGCCGCGTTCGCGCAAGCGGTCGCGGAACACAGCTTGCAGATCGGAGAACCCGCCATAGCCGATGCTCTGGGCAAACCGCACCAGTGTTGACGGCTGCACACCGGCGCGACCCGCGATCAGGGCGGCGGTGCCAAAGGCGATTTCGTCGGGATTTTCCAGCGCAAACACCGCGACCTGACGCAGCCGCTTTGGGAATTTCTCATTGTGTTCGAGAATGAAGATCTTGAGGTTCTGGAAATCGCGTGGAGCTTTCATGTTTCCTCCCGTCGCCGCGCGACCTGATGCTGTCAAGCATGAAATGGAATGAACATTCCAGTCAAGCACGAAAATGGAATGAACCGCGTGACGAGCGGATGCGTGATCCGTTGCTGGCGCACAAGGTTGGCGGCAAACATTGCCGCTGCGCACTTGCCTTTCCCGCGCAGTTCTCCAAACATGCCGGCATGGCTTTCACGCTTCGCCAACTGCAGTATTTCGTCGCCGTTGCCGAACACGGCAAGGTCTCCGGCGCCGCACATGATCTTTCAATCTCGCAATCCTCGGTCACCGAGGCGATTAAGGAGCTTGAGCAGGACCTTGGCGTCGCGCTCTTTGAGCGGCATGCGCGCGGTCTCAACATCACCCACAAGGGCCAGCAGTTTCTGCGCCATGCCACGCGGATATTGTCCGACGTTTCCGATGCGCGGCGCTCGTTTGCCGATGATCGCCCGCTGCAAGGCGGCCGCCTGCAACTGGGCGTCACCTCGCTCGTGGCGGGCTATGTGCTGTCGGATGTGCTGTCGCGGTTTCGGCGCGCCTTTCCGGCTGTGGAAGTCTCGGCCATCGAGGACAATGGCGACTATCTTGAGCACCTGCTGATTGGCGGCGAACTCGATGTTGCGGTCATGGTGACCTCGAACTTGCGCGACCGCATGGCGCTGCAGGCGGAAATACTGGAAGTCTCGCCTTACCGGCTCTGGCTTCCGCTCGGACATGCGTTGGCGAGCGCCGACATCATTTCGATCGCCGACATCGCCGGGGAACCCCTGATCATGCTGACGGTCGACGAAATCGAGGAGAACACCGGCAAGCTGTTGTCAGCGCTTGGCGCAAGGCCGCATGTGGCGTTTCGCACACGCTCCGTCGAGGCCGTGCGCTCGCTGGTGGCAACCGGCGCCGGGATCGCGCTACTGCCTGACCTTGTTTATCGCCCGTGGTCGCTGGAAGGCGACCGCATCGAGTCCCGCGATGTTTCCGGTCAATTGCCGGCGGTGCAGGTCGGCATGGTCTGGCGCCGGGGTTCAAGCCTGAGCGAGACGGCGCGCGACTTCATCCGCATCGCACAGGCGCACCGGAGCGGGCGGCAAAAGTAATATCGGTTTTCCCGATATCATCATTTTGAATAATGAATTTGCGAAAGGTCGAGATAAAGGCAAACATGCCGCCAGAGCAAGATGCCCCATCCGGGAACGGCACGGCTTTGTTTGGGAGATAATCATGAAGAAGATTTTGAACACATGCACGGCGCTGTCGGTCATTGCTGCCTTCACCGTGCAGCCGCTTCAGGCCGCCGAGATGATGAAAGAGCTTGGCAAGGGCGAAGGCGCTGTCAACATCGTCGCTTGGGCCGGTTACATTGAGCGCGGTGAAACCGACAAGAATTACGACTGGGTCACCGAGTTCGAAGGCAAGACCGGCTGCAAGGTCAGTGTGAAGACCGCCGCAACTTCCGACGAAATGGTCGCGCTGATGAACGAAGGCGGGTTTGATCTGGTCACCGCCTCCGGCGACGCCTCGCTCCGCCTGATCGCCGGCAAGCGCGTGCAACCGGTCAATACGGCGCTGATCCCAAGCTGGAGCACGATTGACGAGCGCATTCAAAACGCGCCCTGGCACACCGTGGACGGCGTTCACTATGGCACGCCATATGTCTGGGGCGCCAACGTGCTGATGTACAATACCAACGTCTTCAAGGAAGCGCCCAAGAGCTGGAATGTGGTGTTTGAGGAAACGAACCTGCCGGACGGAAAATCCAACAAGGGCCGCGTCCAGGCCTATGATGGACCGATTCATGTTGCCGATGCGGCCAACTACCTGATGTTCCACAAGCCGGAACTTGGCATCAAGGATCCGTATGAACTGAACGAAGATCAGTACAAGGCTGCTCTGGACCTCTTGCGCCTGCAGCGCACGTTGGTCGGCCGCTACTGGCATGACGCGTTTATCCAGATCGATGATTTCAAGAATGAAGGCGTCGTCGCTTCCGGCTCGTGGCCATTCCAAGTCAATGTCATGCAGGCGGACAAGGATGCCATGGCCAAGACACCGATCGCATCGACATTCCCGCAAGAGGGTATCACTGGCTGGGCCGACACAACCATGCTGCACGCCGAGGCTGCCAATCCGAACTGCGCCTATATGTGGATGGAGCATTCCCTGTCGCCAAAGGTGCAGGGCGACGTTTCCGCCTGGTTTGGAACCGTGCCGTCGGTACCGGCGGCCTGCAAGGGCAACGCGCTGTTGACGGACGCCGGCTGCGCCACCAATGGCGGCGACAAGTTCGACCAGATCAAATTCTGGAAAACGCCGCAGTCCAAATGCGCCACGCAGGGCGACAAGTGCGTGCCGTACTATCGCTGGGTGTCCGATTACATCGGCGTCATCGGCGGGCGGTAGTCCTTCTTCAAACTCGGCGCTGCCCCTCATCCGGCCCTTCGGGCCACCTTCTCCCCGTGAGTACGGGGAGAAGGGAAGGCCAACGCCGGAGACTCCTTCTCCCCGTACTCACGGGGAGAAGGAGCCCGAAGGGCGGATGAGGGGCATCGCTCAGGGTGGAGGACTGGTGAGCGAACCAAATCTTAGAAAGCAAGCCGAATGACCATTGCCGTCAAATTCGACGCCGTATCACGGCATTTCGTCAACGTCCGCGCCGTCGATTCGGTTGATCTTGAAATCGCCGAGGGCGAGTTTTTTGCCATGCTCGGACCTTCGGGTTCGGGCAAGACAACATGTCTGCGTCTGATCGCCGGGTTTGAACAGCCGACTTCCGGGCATATCGAGATTTTCGGCGAGACGGTCGAGGGTGTTCCGCCCTACCGGCGCAACGTGAACACCGTGTTCCAGGACTATGCGCTGTTCCCGCATCTGAGCGTTCTTGATAATGTCGCTTACGGGCTGATGGTTTCAGGGATCGACAAGACGACGCGCTACAAGGAAGCGGAAGCGGCCCTCGCCCTTGTCAAGCTGCCCGGCTACGGCGCAAGGCGTCCCGGGCAATTGTCGGGCGGACAAAGACAGCGCGTCGCGCTGGCGCGCGCGCTCGTCAACAAGCCGAAAGTGCTTCTGCTTGATGAGCCGCTCGGCGCGCTGGACTTAAAGCTGCGCGAGCAGATGCAGGAAGAACTCAAAACCCTGCAAAAAGGTCTCGGCATCACCTTTGTCTTCGTTACGCATGACCAGGGCGAGGCGCTGTCAATGGCTGACCGGGTCGCCGTGTTCAATGAAGGGAAGATCGCGCAGGCAGGAACGCCCGCCGAGATTTATGGCAAGCCTGCGAGCCGCTTTGTGGCAGATTTTGTCGGCTCGTCCAATGTTCTGCCGCCGCAGCTAGTGTCAAAAATCACCGGTGAAAACTTCTGGGGGAGCCTGAAACCGGAATCGGTCTCAATTGGCGCGGCGAATGGCGGCTCCGGCCTGAAAGCCAAGGTTATCGCCGCGCACTATGTCGGGGCCAGCACCAAAGTCGTCACTGAGCATGAGGGTCTGCGCATCGCCGCTGCGCTGCCCGCGGGCCGCGCCATCCCAGTGATTGGCAGCGATGTGACGCTGATCTTCGCCAAGGGCGATGTGCATCTGATGGAGGCCGGAGCGTGAGCGTTGCCGCCGCCATCATCCGCGACAGGCCCGCCAGTCTGACAGGGCAGCTGTCGGATTATCTGTGGCGTCATCCGATGGCGTTTCTCCTGATCCTCCTGACCCCTCCGCTGCTCTGGCTCGGCATCATCTATGTTGGCTCGCTGTTCGCGCTGCTCCTGCAAAGCTTCTATTCGATTGACGAGTTTTCCGGCCTGATCAATCACGAGCTGACGCTGAAGACTTATGGCGAACTGCTGCGCCCAGAAAATCTCGACATTATCGTGCGCACGGTCTCAATGTCGCTCGCCGTCACGTTCGGATCGGCGCTCATTGCTTTCCCCATCGCCTACTACGCCGCGCGCTATGCCAAGGGCGGTTGGAAGGCGCTCTTTTATCTGGCTGTGATGCTGCCGCTCTGGTCGAGCTATCTAGTCAAGGTCTATGCATGGAAGCTGATTCTCGCCAAGGAAGGCATCCTGACCTGGCTGTTCGCCAAGCTGCATCTGACCTTCATTCTAGACGCGGTGCTTTCGCTGCCCATTATCGGTGGCAATTCGCTCTCCCTTTCCTATTTCGGCATGTTTCTGGTCTTCGTCTATGTCTGGGTGCCATTCATGATCCTGCCTTTGCAGGCCTCGCTGGAGCGTGTGCCGGTCAACCTCATCGAGGCTTCCGCAGACCTTGGCGCCAATGCCGGTCAGACGCTCCGCAATGTCATCTTCCCGCTGGCGCTGCCGGGGCTGATTGCCGGGTCGATCTTTACCTTCTCGCTGACGCTGGGCGATTATATCATTCCCGGCATTGTCGGCTCCTCGCGCCTGTTCATCGGGCAGGCCGTCTCCGCGCATCAGGGCACGGCGGGCAACATCCCGCTCGCCGCCGCCTTCACCGTTGTGCCGATGGTGATCATGGGGCTCTACCTGATGTTTGCCAAACGGATGGGGGCGTTCGATGCGCTCTGACCAAGGCAGCGGCGCCCCGCTTTCATTGAAGATCGCTGCGGCAGCAGGCCTCCTGTTTTTGCACGTGCCGCTGCTGCTGATCTTCCTCTATGCCTTCACAACCGAGGACAAGAGCTACGTCTTTCCGCCGCCCGGCCTGACGGTCAAATGGTTTGCCGTGACATGGAACCGGCCTGACGTTTGGGAAGCCCTCAAGCTCTCGCTCAAGGTGGCGGCGGTGGCGACCCTGATATCCATGGTGATGGGAACACTCATTGCCGCAGCGGTATCGCGAACGAAGTTCTTTGGCCGCGAAGTCGTTTCCTTGCTGGTGATACTGCCCATTGCGCTTCCCGGCATCATCACCGGTATTGCGCTGCGATCGGCCTTCAATCTCATGGATATTCCCTTCTCAATCTGGACGATCATTCTTGGCCACGCGACTTTTTGCATTGTCGTCGTATACAACAACGCGGTGGCGCGTTTTCGCCGCACCAGCGGATCACTGATCGAAGCGTCGATGGACCTTGGCGCCGACGGTTGGCAGACATTCCGCCATGTGGTTCTGCCGAACATCGCGACCGCGCTGTTGGCGGGCGGCATGCTGGCCTTTGCCTTGTCTTTTGACGAAGTCATTGTGACCACCTTCACAGCGGGCCAGCAACAGACATTGCCGATCTGGATGCTTGAAGAACTGGTGCGGCCACGCGAACGGCCGGTGACCAATGTCGTTGCCATGGTCGTGGTCATCGTGACGATGATCCCCATACTTCTCGCCTTCAGACTGACACGGGATACCGACCAGATCGCTGGTCAAAGCAAATAGAACTCCAGGAGGACATGCCATGCAAACCGAGATGTTGATTGGTTCGAAATTCGTGAAAGGCACGGAAGCTGCCGAAACAATTTTGAACCCCAAGACGGAAGCGACGATTCTTGAATTGCCGGAAGCCTCGATCTCGCAAATCGACGCGGCGGTGGACGCGGCGGAGAAGGCGTTCACCGCGTGGTCACGAACCACGCCGCAGCAGCGCTCGCAATATCTGCTGAAAATCGCTGACGCCGTCGAGAAGGATGCGGAAGGGTTTGCCGCGCTTGAGGCGCTGAATTGCGGCAAACCGATCAACGCGGTCCTCAATGACGAGATCCCGGCGATTGTCGACTGCTACCGATTCTTCGCGGGCGCCGTGCGCACCATGCCGGGGCAAGTTGCCGGTGAATATCTTGAAGGTCACACCTCGATGATCCGCCGCGATCCGATCGGCATTGTCGGCTCGATCGCGCCATGGAACTATCCGCTGATGATGATGGCCTGGAAACTCGCCCCTGCCATTGCCGGCGGCAACACCGTGGTGTTCAAGCCGTCCGAGCAGACGCCTTTGACGGCGCTGAAAATGGCAAGGCTGCTCGCGGAAATTCTGCCGGAAGGGGTGGTGAATGTGGTTCTCGGCCGCGGCGACAGCGTCGGCAACGCGCTGATCAACCATCCGAAGATCAACATGATTTCCATCACCGGCGATGTGGCGACCGGCAAGAAAGTGCTTCAGGCGGCGGCCAAGAGCGTCAAGCGCACGCATCTGGAGCTTGGCGGCAAGGCGCCGGTCATTGTGTTTGACGATGCGGACATTAACCAGGTGGTCGAGGGACTGCGCGCCTTCGGCTACTACAACGCTGGACAGGACTGCACCGCAGCCTGCCGGATTTACGCGGGCAAGAAAGTCTACGACAAATTCGTCGCCGAGCTCTCAGCCGCCGTTTCGACCATCAAATACGCGAACGCCGATGATACGGAAAACGAGATCGGGCCGCTCATCTCCAAGCGCCAGCGCGACCGTGTGGCAAGCTTTGTCGAAAGGGCTGCCGAGGTCAAGCATATCGAGATCACCACAGGCGGCAAGGAGCATGGCGGCAAGGGGTTCTTCTATCAGCCAACGGTGGTTGCCGGCGCGCTGCAAAGCGATGAAATCGTTCGCCGCGAAGTGTTTGGTCCCGTCGTCTCGGTGACGCGGTTCTCGGATCCCGATGAAGCGGTCAATTGGGCCAATGACAGCGATTATGGTTTGGCCTCCTCGGTCTGGACCAGGGATGTCTCCAGAGCCATGGCGACAGCGGCGCGGCTCCAATATGGCTGCACCTGGATCAACACGCATTTCATGCTGGTCAACGAAATGCCGCATGGCGGCTTCAAGCAGTCGGGCTATGGCAAGGACATGTCGCTCTACGCCTTGGAAGACTATACTGCCGTGCGCCATGTCATGGTCAAACACGGATAACCCACGCGCTGTTCCAACAACTCGCAGTTTGGATCCCATCCGCTGGCCAACTGGTCCTTTGCCATGACTTGGCGACATTTTGAAACCATCAGGCGAAGTTTGTTGGCGGGTTTACCTGAAATAGAGATTGACTAGGCAAAATTTTACCTATTACTAATTGCATAACGACTCGTCACGATCAACCGTGAACAACCAGAAGGTCAGGGTCGGAAAGGATGGCGGCAATTGGCGAGCGGCCTTGCTGGAGGCAAAGGGTCAAAGCGATTCAGGCAGCTTGATCCGTTGTTTCCAGGTCAGCCTCTCACCTGTGCCAACATGAAGCCAACCAGATTATGGCAGCCCCGTTTCCCCGGGGCTGCCGATTTTATGGCGCACTGCGCAACGCTTCCAGTTCAGCAATCCGCTTTGATGCATCCTGGCCAGCCTCGGATGTCAGCTTGGCGATGAGGGCTTCGACAACAACAAACAGCGAGGCGCTCGAATCCCAAGCGGATGGCACCGCTGTCCTGCAGGTGACAATGTGCTTGGCAACGCGGGCGATTGGCGACAGCCATTGGTCGGTGAACAAAACGATTGTCACACCGCGCGCGGCGGCACGCTGCGCATAATGCACCAGACTTTCCTGATAGCGGCGGATGTCGAACACGATCAACACGTCGCGCTTGCCCATATCCACCAATTGATCACGCCAATTGCTTTCCTGCCCGGCAATGTGAAACACGTCGGCCCGGATAATGCGCAAATGCGCCGCCATGTAGCGCGCCAGCGCATCGGTAAAGCGGCCTCCCAGGAGATGCAGACGGCGCTTCGGATCGGCCAGCAGTTCCCTCAGCCTTTGCAGCTCAGCCTGCGACAGATGTGCAAATGTTTCAGCAATGTTGCCGATAATAGCCTGCACAAACGGCGAGACACCGTTGCCAGAGGCGGTGCTGTCCACCACTTTCGAACGCAGCAGCGGCGACTGCACTTGTTGCACGAGTTCGCGCTGCAACGCGGACTGGAAGTCTGCATAGTTCTGAAAACCAAGCCGGTTCACAAACCTGAGAATCGTCGGAGAGGAAACGCCGGCGCGCTGCGCAAACTCTGCAACGGTCTTCAATCCGATCAAGGGATAGTCGGCCACCAGCGCATGCGCGGCGCGGCGCTCGCCCGCCGGCATTGCGTCCAGCTTTTCCGCAATCACCTCAGAAACGCTTCCCGCCACGCCTCAACCCCCGGAAAATACCCTGAACTTTCCACTGCATAACGCGGAATCTGGCGATTGACAGCAGTATTTTTTGCGTATCAAATCATACACAACGATCCGTACGACAAGAAACGTATCAAATAGTACAGGGTCGGGAGGTGGGCGATGGGCGTTGCGGAAGCGGTCCGGTCAAAGGCGGAGAAGCCAGTTGGGCTCTGTAACACCAACGGCGCCAATGCCTTTGTTATCACCTGCGACCACGCGTCCAACTTCATGCCAGCCGAATTCGGCGGCCTCGGTCTTGAGGCCGCTGATCTTCTTCGCCATATCGCGTGGGACCCGGGCGCGCTGGCAGTCTCGCGCACGATGAGCCGCCTACTTGACGCACCGCTGGTCTTCGGCGGCGTGTCCCGGCTGCTCATCGATTGCAACAGGCCGCTTAATGCGCCGGACCTCATTGCCGAAAAGAGCGAGGCGACTGCCATTCCTGGCAATCTGAACTTGACTGAGTCGCAGCGCCTTGATCGGATTGCACGGTTCTATGACCCGTTTCACCATGCGCTTGATCAGATGGTGACGAACAAGCTCATGCACAGCGCGAGCCCCGGAATGATTGCTGTGCATTCGTTCAATCCGGTTTACAAAGGTGTTTCGCGGCCATGGGAAATCGGTATCATCCATGATGACGATGACGAATGGGCGCTCGGGATCGTTGATGGGCTCAGGGCCGAGGGCGGCCTGACAGTCGGAATCAATGAACCATACTCGCCAACGGATCGCGTCTATTTTACACTTGAACGCCACGCCCGCTCGCGTGGGCTGCCGGCGGTCATGATCGAAATCCGCAATGATGAAATTGCGGATGAAAAGAACCAGCAGCGCTGGGGCGAGCTTCTCGCGAAGGTCGTCGGGGATGCGTACAAGAAGTTGAATAAAAGAGACCTGAGTAAAGGGGTGGCAGGTGCAAGATCTGCCGGTTCGTGAATAAACAAAATCCGGGGTCCGGAGGGAGAACTACAAATGGCTGATAAATACACAGAACACGACAAGCACGAGGACGTTAAGGTCCTGCATGGCATGGGGTATGCCCAGGAATTATCGCGAAGCATGTCGCGCTTTTCAAATTTTGCGATTTCATTTTCGATCATTTGCATTCTGTCAGGTGGCATCAATTCATTTGCCCAGGGCATCTCCGCCATCGGCGGCGCAGGCGTCGGCATCGGCTGGCTGGTCGGATGCGCGCTGTCTGCCATGTTTGCCCTGGCAATGGCGCAGATTGCATCGGCCTTCCCAACGGCGGGCGGCCTTTACCACTGGGCATCAATCCTGGGCAATCGCGGCTGGGGCTGGCTGACAGCCTGGCTCAACCTGCTCGGGCTCATCACTGTGCTCGGCGCGATCAACATCGGCACCGCCTTCTTCTTCCAAGGCACATTCGGCGCCGCCATGGGCATGACAGTGGACGCTGGTCACATTGCCTTGTTCGTCGCGGTCATTTCGGTGCTTCAGGCGCTGCTCAACCATTTCGGCATTTCGCTGACCGCAAAACTGACCGACATGTCCGGCTTCCTGATCCTCGGCACGGCCGCAGCTCTGATTGTGCTGTGCCTGGCTTTCGCGCCGTCCATCGACCTGTCGCGGCTGTGGACCTATACCAACTATTCCGGCGAGGCGGGCGGCAATGTGTTCCCGCAGTCCGACAATATGAGTTACCTGTTCCTGCTTTGCCTGCTGCTGCCACTCTATACCATTACCGGCTATGACGCCTCGGCCCATACATCCGAAGAAACCGAGAAGGCAGCCCACTCGGTGCCTTCGGCAATCGTTTCCTCGGTTCTGTGGTCGTCGCTGATCGGCTGGGTCATGCTCTGCGCCATTGTCCTGGCAATTCCGGACATGGCAGCGGGCGCCAAGCAGGGCTGGGGCGTGTTTTTCGGCACGATGGACGCCATCATGCCCGCCTCCATCAAGACCTTGCTTTACCTTGCCATCGTCATTTCGCAGTTCCTTTGCGGCCTTGCGACCGTGACGTCGGTGTCCCGCATGCTTTACGCCTTTTCGCGTGACGGCGGCATGCCTTTTGGCTCCAAGGCGCTGGCAAGCGTTTCACCAAAATACCGCACTCCGGTGGTCGCGATTTGGACCGCTACAATTCTTGAAATCCTCTACGTCTATTTTGCCCAGACGCTGTCCATCGGCGGCACCAACATCTACACCATCGTCGTCAATTCGACGCTGATCTTCCTGTTCCTGTCCTTCATCATTCCAATCGTTCTCGGTATGATGGCCTATGGATCGGCGAAATGGCCGAATCCGGGCCCTTGGGCAATGAGCGCTGGTCTGTTCAAGCTGACCTGCGCCCTTTCGGTGGTCGGCATGGCGGAGATTTTCTACATCGCCATCCAGCCGCCGAACGATAGGGTGCTGTGGATCGTGCTCGGCTTCCTCGTGCTGACGGCTGTTCTCTGGTTTGCAATTGAAAACAAGCGCTTCCAGGGACCTCCGATCGGCGAGCAAATTGCCAAGCGCGCCGCTGCCATCGCAGCTGCCGAACGGGCTGTCGGCGAAAAGGCCTAAGCACAAACCAATGCCGCGGCAGGTCCGCCTGCCGCGGCTTTTTCTTTCCCGATTTTCTCCAATTTGAAGAGCAAAAAATGGCCGGTAACCTGGGTTTCGAGCAGCTGAAAAAAGACATCGCCGCTGACAAAATCGACACGGTCCTCGTCTGCATCTCCGACATGCAGGGACGTCTCATCGGCAAGCGGTTCCTCGCCTCGTTCTTTGCCGAATCGGCCTATGACGAGACCCATGGCTGCAACTATTTGCTCGCCAATGACATCGATATGGAACCGGTGCCAGGCTACAAGGCGGCCAGCTGGAACAAGGGATATGGCGATTTCGTCATGAAGCCCGATATGTCGACGCTGCGCTACATTCCCTGGCTGGAAAAGACCGCGCTGGTGCTCTGCGACGTGCAGGATCACCATCATCACCAGGATTTGCCGCATTCGCCGCGCGGCGTTTTGCGCAAACAGGTCGCACGGCTCAAAGAGCGTGGCTACATGGCGTATTTTGCCTCGGAACTGGAGTTCTATCTGTTTGAGGAAACCTATGATTCGGCCCGCGGCAAACACTGGTCCGGCCTGAATACGGCCTCTCCGTATATTGCCGACTACAATATCCAGATCACCACCAAGGAAGAAGGCTACATGCGGGCGATCCGCAACGGCCTGCACGGGGCTGGCATTCCGATTGAAAACTCTAAGGGCGAATGGGGTCCGGGGCAGGAAGAAATCAATGTGCGTTATGCCGAGGCGATCGACATGGCCGACAATCATGTCATCATGAAAAACGGATGCAAGGAAATCGCTGCCAGCCAAGGCAAGTCGATCACCTTCATGTCAAAGTACAATTTTGGTCTCGCCGGTTCGTCCAGCCATATCCATAACTCGCTGTGGAGCGCCGACGGCAAGACGTCGCTGTTTCTCGACAAGAGCCAAGAGTTCGGCATGACACCACTGATGCGCCAATGGGTGGCAGGGCAAATGAAATACGCCAAGGATTACACCTATTTCCTTGCGCCCTATATCAACTCCTACAAGCGCTTCCAGGTCGGCACATTTGCGCCAACCAAGATCATCTGGTCGGATGACAACCGGACCGCCGGTTTCCGCCTCTGCGGTGCGGGCACCAAGGGTATCCGCATTGAATGCCGGATCGGCGGCGCCGACCTCAACCCGTATCTCGCCTTTGCCTCACTGATTGCGTCCGGCCTTGCCGGCATCGATGAAAAGCTGGAACTGCAAAAGCCCTTCGAGGGCGACGCCTATGCCGGCGCCAAGCTGACGGAAATTCCGAAAACCCTGCGCGAGGCGACCGACTTTCTGGCAAAGTCGAAAATGCTGCGCCAGGCGTTCGGCGACGACATGATCGAGCACTATTTGCACACGGCGCACTGGGAGCAGCATGAGTACGACCGCCGTGTAACAGACTGGGAACTTCACCGCGGCTTTGAGCGGTATTAAGTAAACTACTTAAAAACATCACAACAAAACTGTGTTTACAAAACGAATTTATCTGTGTAGGAGGATTGCGTCGCGACAGTTTCGCCGATGGCCGAACTCAACATGGGAGATTGAAAATGGGTAAATATTCACCTCTAAAAGACTTCCTCGCCAAGCAAGGCCGCGAACTCGTGTCTATGTCATTTGACGAAATCGAAGGTGTTTTGGGTGAGAGCCTTCCGGCGTCAAAGCAATATCCGGCTTGGTGGAGCAATAATCCGGACAACAATGTCATGACCAAGGAATGGATTGCAGCTGGATATCAAACGGAATCTGTCGATATTGCGGGCGAGAAACTGGTGTTTCGCAAAGTAAAAAAACCGTCTTCGCCGGCATCAGCCATTGCAAAGGGCAGTGATGACGGGGTTAAGCATGCGGCTTCTGGCCGTCCTTCATTTTTTGGCTTCATGAAGGGCAAGATGACAATTGCGCCTGGCTATGACATTACCAAGCCCTTGGATGTGGAATGGGGAGAGCCCTATATCGACCTTGAAGAATCCAAATGAGTGAGTCCATGAGCTTGCTTCTGGATACTTGCGCTATTGTATTCAGTGCTGTTGAAACGGAGATGAAGCCCGCGGCGGTTGACGCCATTGCCGCAGCAATCAGCGAAGGAAACATCCGGATTTCATCGATATCCGCATGGGAAATTGGCATGTTGATGTCAAAGAACCGGATAGCGGCAACGCTTGGTCCGCTCGACTTCTTTAACCAGTGTCTTGTCCGATCTGGCGGCGAGAAATGTGAGCTCACCCCCGAGATACTCGTAAGCGCCTCATATCTGCCCGGCAAACTACATGGTGACCCGATGGACAGAATAATAATCGCCACCGCCCGTGAGCACGACCTGACCGTCGTGACCCGTGACCGCGCCATCCTTGCTTACGGCGCCGCCGGGCACGTCAAGACCTTGGAATGCTAAAACTGTTGGAGAAGCGCAATTGGAAACAATCAAAGTCATATCACCGGTAGACGGCTCGGTTTACGCGGAGCGTCCGATCATTTCCGAGAGCGGCCTTGACGCCGTCATCGCCAATTCCAAGGCGGCGCAGGCCAGGTGGATGCTGACAAGCTTCGAGGAGCGCGGCCGCTATTGCCTGAAGTTCCTCGACGCACTGCTTGGCATGAACGACGAAATCACCCCCGAAATCGCCTGGCAAATGGGGCGGCCGGTTCGCTATGGCGGCGAGAAGGGCGGCGTGGAGGCACGGACCAAGTTCGTTGTCGAGAATGCGCAGGCAGCGCTTTCGTCGCTGATGGTGGAGGATTCCGGCGCCTTCCGCCGTTACGTCAAACACGTTCCGCTTGGCGTCGTTCTGGTGATTGCCCCGTGGAACTATCCCTATCTGACGACGATCAACACGGTGATTCCGGCCCTGATGGCGGGCAACTCGGTCATTCTCAAACACGCGGCGCAAACGCTCGTCGTCGGCGAGCGCTTTGCCATGGCCTTTGAGATGGCGGGCCTGCCGAAGGGCCTGTTCCAGAACATTGTGATGAACCACGCGCAGACCGAAAAACTCTTGGGTTCGGGCCAGATTGATCATTGCAACTTCACAGGGTCGGTGGCGGGCGGGCGCGCCATCGAAAAGGCCGCAGCGGGCACATTCATGACGCTGGGTCTTGAACTTGGCGGCAAGGATCCGGCCTATGTGCTTGCCGATGCCAATGTCCATGCCGCCATTGAAACGCTTGTGGACGGTGCATTCTACAATTCCGGGCAATGCTGCTGCGGCATCGAGCGCATCTATGTTCACGAGAAGGTCTATGACGAATTTGTCGATGGCGCGGTCGCTTTGACCAAGCAATATGTGGTCGGCAATCCGCTTGACCGGACAACCACAATGGGACCGTTGGCGCAGGCGCGCTTCGCCGACTTCATCCGCGAACAAAAGGCCGAGGCCCTGCGCGGCGGCGCCACCGCCCATGTCAAGATGAAGGTCGACAAGGATGTTGCCGGCTCGCCCTACATGGCCCCGGAAGTCTTTACCGGCGTCAATCACCAGATGAGCCTGATGCGTGAGGAAAGCTTCGGACCGGTTGTCGGCATCATGAAAGTGCGCGGCGACGAGGATGCGATCGCGCTGATGAATGACAGCCCCTACGGACTGACCGCGTCGATCTGGACGCAGGACATCGAGCACGCAGCGGCGATCGGCGACAGGGTTGAAACCGGCACCGTGTTCATGAACCGCTGCGACTATCTCGATCCGGCGCTGGTGTGGACCGGCGTCAAGGACACCGGCAAGGGCGCCTCACTCTCGGTCATTGGCATTCAAGCGCTGACACGGCCGAAGTCGTATCATTTGAAAGTGCTTTCATAGAATGAGGATTGAAGGTCAGCACGAGGCACCCCCCTCTGTCCTGCCGGACATCTCCCCCGCGAGTGGGGAGATTGGCTGTGCCGCCACATTCCCGTTTGCCTGCAGCGCTGCAAGTAAGGGGGATACGGGCGGAGCGCGTGATCTCCCCCCTCGCGGGGGAGATGTCCGG